>JAEUKL010000147.1 GCA_016793005.1 Rhodospirillaceae bacterium
CTAGGGGAAACCGCCATCGGCGCAAGGGGGCAGAAGTAAAAAAGCCCCCTAATAAACTGAAATCGCGCGAAAATTACCGCTTTGGCGCGTTTTCAATGATTGTCCAGAAGTCCGCTGCGTCCAGGCTGGCCCCGCCCACCAGGGCCCCATCGACGCCCGGCACGGCCAGCAACGTCGCGGCGTTCGATCCCTTCACCGAGCCGCCGTACAAAATGGCTAGATCAGCGCTGTCGCTATGGGACTTGGCATAGGTCTCACGTACGACGGCGTGCATGGCCTTCACATCGTCGGGGGTTGGTGTCCGTCCAGTTCCGATGGCCCACACGGGCTCATAGGCAATGACAATGCTCGCAGCGCTGCTTTTGGCTGGCACTGAGCCGGCCACCTGCGCGCGTACCACATCGGCGGCCTTGCCCGCATCGCGCTCGGCTTCGGTTTCACCAACGCAAATAATCGGGACCAGGCCTGCGGCTAAGGCGGCTTCGGCCTTGGCGCGCACACTTTCATTGCTCTCGCCGTGGTCAGCGCGCCGCTCTGAATGCCCGACAATGACATACGTGCAGCCCAAGTCTTTCAGCAGAACAGCGCTTGTATCGCCCGTGTGAGCGCCCTTGTCTTTCGCGTGGCAATCCTGCGCACCAAACGCCACGGCGCTGCCGGCAACCGCGGCTGCAACGGTACTGATCAGGGCTGCCGGCGGGCACAGCGCGATACGCGGCAACTTGGCCGCAGCCCCCTTCGCACGCGCCGCCAAATCGCCAGCCAAGGCTTTGGCCGAGGCGCTTGAGCCATTCATCTTCCAGTTGCCTGCGATCAAAGCTTGCGCCGTCATGTCGCTCATCCCATTTAAATGGCGGAAATTGTTGGCCCTGCACGTATCATACGTTCACGCGGTGTCCAATGCAGTTTGCAATGGAATGGCCCATTTCAGATGCTAATAATCGAGGCTGTTCAATCTGTTACCGTGCTTGCGGCATCGTTCGCACGCCCCTATTATGCCGCGCCTTTTGGGCCCGGCCCGCGCCGCTTAAAGTGCGCGGGTTGCAACACCTCCAGACAAGCGAAGCGCCATGATTCAATGGTTTAAAGACGTCACGACCGACAGCGTTATTTTCAAAGGATTCATGGTTCTCATGGTCGTCAGCTTCGGGATCTGGGGCATCGGTGACGTGGTCGCCCCTTCGGTCGACCCCAACGTGGCGATCCAAAGCGGGCGCTTTGAAATCCGCGTGCCGGAAGTGCAACGCCAGTACCAGCTTCAGTTGGAACGCTTGCGCGAAAGCTTGGGCAACGAGGCCGCCAGCGACCCCGCGCTTAAAAAGACTATGCTGAACAACCTCGTTAACGAGATGCGTCAGGACGCGTACACCAACAATGCCGCCATCAATATGGGCGTCGATATCAGCAAGGATATCGTGCGCGATGTCGTGATGAAGCAAGACGCGTTCAAAGATGAAAGCGGTAATTTCAGCCAATTCAGGTTCGGTGAGCAGTTGGCGCGCAATGGCCTGACCGAAGCCGGCTACGCCAAGATGATCGAGAATGAAATCCGTGCGCGCACACTGATGCAGCCCGTGGGGATCAACGGCACCGCGCCGCAAACCCTGATCGAGAAACTGTTCGCCTACCGCGCCGAGACGCGTATCGCTGACACGTTGTTTGTCGCTGCCGATGCGATGAACATCACCAACCAGCCCACTGACGAGCAAATTAAAAAGACCTACGACGAGAATATCGCCACCTTCACGGCCCCCGAGTACCGCCAAGTCAGCGTCGTCATGCTTTCAAGTGCTGCGATGGTGACACCCGAGAGCATTGATGAATCAGTGGTCAAAGCCTTCTACGACGAAAATGGCGCGCGCTATCGCACCCCCGAAACACGCGATCTGTGGCAGTTGGTGTTCGACACGAAAGAACAAGCCGACGCCGCCCGCGCCTTGTTGGCACCGGGCGACAATCTGACCAAGCTGGCCGTCAAAGCCAAAGTGAACCCGCCGACCGATCTTGGTGACCGCCAGTTGGAAGACCCGGTGCTGGCGACGTTTGGCGATGCGGCGAAGATCGGTCTGAATGAAATCAGCCAGCCCGTGCAAAGCGACCTGGGATGGCACCTGCTTGAAGTCCGCGCCATTAAGCCTGAGACCGTAACGTCGTATGAAGCCGTCCGTGCCGACATCCGCAAACAATTGGCGGCCGACAAAGGCACCGATGCGATGTTCGACGCGGCCCAGCACCTGGAGAACGAAGTCGCGGCCGGCACGCCCTTCAATGAAGCGGCCAGCACCGTTGGCGGCGCGTTCTTTGGCTTCACCATTGATCGCAACGGCATCTCGCCCGAAAATCGGATGGAATTTAACGCGCTCTTCGAAAAGGTCACGCAATCTGCGTTCTACAAGGTGGTCTTTGAAACCCCTGTCGGCACGGAATCGAAGCTGATCGAGTTTGACGGCGGCTACTATGTCGTGAAGATCGAAGGCTCAACCCCGCCGACGCCAAAGCCGATGGACAAGATGCGCCCGGAAATCGCGTCGCTGTGGCTGAAACAGGAAAAATTGCGTGCAGCGAAATCGCTGGCCGACAACATGGCTGAAGACCTGAAAGCCCAACCTTCCCGCACGATGACTTCGGTCGCCGATAAAGATAAGCGCCTGTCTTATGCGCAACTGGGCCCGATCACACGCTTCGGTGAAAGCTTGAAACGCGACTACGTGGTCGATTCAAAACGCGTCGGCCCCGATATGCTGAGCACGCTATTCAACGCCAAGGAAGGCGACATCAACGTGTCGACCGTGGCTGGTGGCTATGTCATCGCGCGCCTGAAAACAATCATCTCGGCCACCCCGGAAGGCGATCTCGTGCAAACCTACAAAGCTGTCGAACAGGAAACCCGTACCGCCGTCAGCCAGGACCTGATGCAGCAGTTTTCAGCCGCCTTGGCCGAACGCTATCCGGTTACGCTGAACACGAAGTCCATCGATGAGATTGGGGGCGTCGCACAACCGTAGTCGTTTCGCGGGCTTAAAACCGCTGAATAACTATGCGCGACTGATGACTGATGGATTTGTTACCCGCCGAAAACGCATTCACGGCCAAATATAACGCGGGCGAGGCCCAGGTCGTCTGGACCGAACTTGCCGCCGATCTCGATACGCCTGTTTCGGTCATGCTCAAACTGGGCCAGGAACAGCCGTTCACAGCCTTGCTAGAATCGGTTGAAGGCGGCGCTGTGCGCGGACGCTACTCGTTCATCGCCCATGCACCAGACCTTGTATGGCGCGCAAATGGTCAAACGGCGGAAATTTGCCGCACGCCCGATCAGCGCCCGCTGAAGTTTACGCCCGACAGCAAACCCACGCTGGCGTCTTTGCGGGCATTGCTGGCGGAATCGCGCATTAAGTTGCCCGACAGCCTGCCGCCCATGTCGGCGGGCCTGCACGGCTATATGGGTTACGACACCATTCGATTGGTCGAGAACATCCCCAGCAAGAACCCCGACAAAATCGGGATCCCTGAGGCGATGTTCATGCGCCCGACCATCACCATCATCTTCGACAACGTTGACGATGTGCTGACCATTGTTACACCGGTGTACCCAAAATCTGGTTTATCGGCTGCGGCAGCTTATGGCGATGCGCGCAAGCGCATCCTCGACACAGTTCAAATCTTAGAACGGCCCATTCCGGCCCACACACCGGTTGCTTCCGTGCGCTTTGAAGACGCTATCTCGAACACAGGCCAAGCGGCCTATCACCGCATGGTCGAAAAAGCCAAAGAGTACATTGTCGCGGGCGATATCTTCCAAGTGGTGCCCAGCCACCGCATGCGCCTGCCCTTCACGCTGCCCTCGTTCGCGCTGTACCGGTCTTTGCGTCGCCTGAACCCCTCGCCCTTCCTGTTCCACCTGAACTTGGATGGCTTCTCGCTGGTAGGCTCAAGCCCGGAAATTCTGGTGCGCCTGCGCGACGGTAAAGTGACCATCCGCCCCATCGCCGGCACACGGCCCCGCGGCAAGACCAAAGCCGAGGACGAAGCCCTTGCAAAAGAATTACTGAGCGATCCCAAGGAACTCTCTGAGCACTTGATGCTGCTGGATCTCGGCCGCAACGATGTGGGCCGCGTCTCGAAAGTCGGGACCGTTCGCGTCACTGAGCAGATGATCATCGAGAACTACAGCCACGTCATGCATATTGTCTCGAACGTCGAAGGCGAGATTGATCCCAAGCACGACGTGATTGATGCACTGATGGCGGGCTTCCCCGCCGGCACGGTTTCAGGTGCCCCGAAAGTCCGCGCGATGGAAATCATCGACGAACTGGAAACCGAGCGCCGCAGTTTTTATGGCGGTGCGGTCGGGTATCTCTCCGCGAACGGCGAGATGGATACCTGCATCGGGCTTCGCACTGCCTGCGTGAAAGACGGCGTCTTGATCGTTCAGGCCGGCGGCGGCGTGGTCGCCGACAGCGATCCGGAACTAGAATTCCAGGAAAGCAACAACAAGGCTCGTGCCATTATCCGTGCGGCTGAAGTCGCTCTAAAGCAATTCGCGGGCGGGAACCGGTAACGCGCTTCAGTTCGGCGGGCTGGAATGGGTCAAAGCGAACGGCTCCATCGGTTTGGAGAGACGGACGATGAATGATGCGGCTTCGCTGAACAAACTCGGTATTCAGCACATCCAAGGAACCAGCCTCCCATACGATCCGGTAAAAGCCGCAGATTACTTTCGGCAAGCCGCCGAACTTGGCGATGCCCGCGCCCAGTACAATCTGACGATGCTTTATCGCATCGGTCGTCACATTCCGAAGGCAGAAGCCCAGAAATGGGCCAGATCGTCCGCCGAATTGGGTGATACCGACGGGCAATACATGCATGGCATGTTTTTGCTGGATCATTCGCCGCCGGAAGCATTCAAATGGCTTCGGCAGTCAGCCGAAAAAGGGAATGCAGACGCGCAATTTGAAATTGGAATGATGTATCTGCGCGGAATGTGCGTCACCCGCAGCATACTCGATGCCCAAACGTGGTTAGCGAAAGCGACGAAGGCCCGAAGCATCAAAGCTGTTGAGACCGGATTCCAACTTCGGCTGGACGAACCAACAGCCATACGGCTTCTTGGCGAAGCCAACAACGGCAGCACGGTCGCAGCATTTCGTCTCGCAAAGATGTTATGGCTCGCCATGCAATTTGAAGATTCAATAGCGTGGCTGGAAAAGGCCGCCGCCATGGGAAGCCCTGAGGCCATGCAACGGCTCAGCGATCTCCATAAGGAAGGCTTAG
>JAEUKL010000165.1 GCA_016793005.1 Rhodospirillaceae bacterium
CGCGTCGGCCCAGGCGGCAGCCACCTGCATCTCACAGGTTTCGGGTTCCGCGGTCGTAACGTCGTCACACCACACACTGTCGGTCGTCAGCACATTTTTGATCAGGCCTGGCCGGGCGCCGAACAAATCCGAAAACCGATCTCCCAATTCATCCTTGAACAGCCGTGCTTTCAGCTTTTCCATCCAGAGCGCAAACGCCAAGGGCTCGACGCGTTCCTGTAAGGCTGCGCCATCCCACGTGCTCAGTTGGTCGATTAATTTGTCGTTGCGGTCGGCTTGGGGCAGGCGATCCAGAAGAACAGGGAGCAGTTCCTGCGTCATGGCCGACACCACATCCTGCTGAAGATTGCGCATGTCGCTGATGGTCAGGCCTGCGCGCCCGGCAATTTGCTGCTCGATGCGCTTGGCGCGGTAACCCTCGGGCCATTCCTTGGCGATCAGCACGGGGTAGTCGTTTGGCACGATTTGGTTGTTGGCGTTGACCAGCATGCCGGTTGGCGGGTTCATGCGCTGCGGCTGCATGTCAAAGGGCGCAAAGCCCGTCCAGTCGCACCGCCCCGAAGCGCCGTCCGCAGGCAGCAAGCCGTCGCAGGATGAGTCTTTGCGTAAGGGAATTCGCCCCACCGCCAAGTAGCCGATATTCCCATCTGTATCCGCGAACATCAGGTTCTGTTGGGGGGCATGGAATCGTTTGGCTTCCGTCAAAAATTCCGCAGCGTTTTGTGCGCGCGCCATGCGGAAAATCGCATCAGTGGAATGGTCATCTGGGGCAAGCAATGTTGCCGACAGCGCCAACACCTTGTCGCGAACCTCGGGCAGGATGTCGCTGATGACCGGCCCATGGCGTGTTGCGCGCACCGTCAAGGTTTGGGGTTCCCCAAAGCGCACGTTGATGACCTCAGTGTGTTCATCAAAGGGCCGATCACCATCGGGCGTGCGGTAGGTTTTGCCGTCACCGGCCAGCGTTTCGATAAACAAATCTTGGGTATCACCGTGGGTGGTGGTGAAGCCCCAGGCCACTCGGCCATTGTGGCCGAGCAGATGGAACGGCACGCCGGGCACCGTCGCACCGATCAAATCAACCCCGGGGTAAGACACCCCGGCCAGGTACCAAAGATTGGGCGATTGAAAATTCAGGTGCGGATCATTGGCGAGAAACGGCTTGCCTGTATCGGTGCGATCAGGCCCCACGGCCCAGATGTTCGACGCCAGCGTGGGGCGCACCACATCGGTCATGGCGGCGTGCAACTTGGTCACATACTCCAGCGGCAGACTGGCCAAGGTCATGGGGAAATTTGCGGGCACATCGGGCCACAACTGGCTTGCGCGGTCTGGCCCCAGTTTGGCGATGATCGCAGCACGTCCCAGTTCCTCGGACCAGTTGCCGGAAAGTTGCAGTCCCATCAATTTCTGCCAAACCACAGAGTCCGCCACCTGCCAGGGCTCAGGGGTGATGAACAGCAGTTTGAACTCCCAGGCCGGCGCGTTTTTGCGCTCGGACAGAAACGCATTCACGCCTTTCGCATAAGCCTCCGAGGCCGCGCGGGTGTCGGCGTCCATGGCAGGGATGGCGTCGATGGCGCTTTGATAGACCCCCAAGGTGCGCATGAAGCGGTCAGTGCTTAAGCCTAATGGGCCAATGATTTCCGACAGCCGCCCTTGGCCGATGCGGCGCATCAGTTCCATCTGAAATAAACGATCTTGCGCATGCACGTAGCCTAATGCGACGTAGGCATCGTTCGCTGATTCAGCCTGGATCCATGGCACCCCATGGTCATCGCGCGTGACGGTGACGGGGGCTTGCAGGCCTTGCGCCTGTAAGGTGCCCGATGTTTGGGGTAAAGCCATCAGGGCCGAGAGCGCGCCATAGCCAACAATCAACAGGACGACAGCGCAAACCGTGGCCAGTACACCCAAGGCAATTCGCCATACCCACGCCATGATGTTACCCAATGCTGCTTTAAAGCTCTTTTTAAAGATTTTCGTTATGCTGTCCCGCGCCCACAATGCCGCCCGCACATGACCCATTTCAAGCCACAGGACGACGACAGTGCTGCCATTGCCGCCCAATACGGGCGCGAAGTGCTGTTCGAAGTCATCATGATGGGCAATACGGCGAAGGTGACGGCGGTCGACGCTGAA
>JAEUKL010000179.1 GCA_016793005.1 Rhodospirillaceae bacterium
ATATCGCCGTAGGACACAATCGCGCCTGCGGGAATGCGCATTAAGGCCGACCACACCTGCACCTGAAAATTCGTGCCGCGCAACAGAAGTTGTGCCGGTTTGCGCTTCGCCCCCGGATCAAAACCGGGATCGAACATCTGCGAAATGATCGTTTCCGTGCCCGCCTGGTCGGCGACAAAGCGGCTGAGGGGCCACTGCGCTTGGGCAACCTGAAGTGCGGCATCATCTGCAATGTCGATGAAATCGAGCCCACAGATGCCGCGCGGCGTGGTGAGGATCAACGCCCGCCCAAAGGGTGTGTCGTGAAAGCCATAGCTGATGACAAGGTTGGCCCCTTGCGCCTTGTACTCGCCCGGCGTCATGGCCTCGTGCGTAACAAACAAATCATGCAGCCGCGACGGGCCCGACAGGCCCACATCATAAGTCACATCCAACACCGAGGATGATGCGCGCATCATGGCCTTGGCGTGATCAAGGGTCAGGTAACTCATGAACTGCTTGGGACTGACCCCCGCCCAGCGCTTGAACAACCGCTGCACATGGAACGGGCTTAAGCTGACGTGGGCAGCAACTTCATCCAGACTTGGATGGCGCGGGCGCTCGGCCACAATAAAGTCGATGGCTTTGGCGATGCGCGCATAGTCGCGCGATTCATCCAGTAAAGGATCTATGTCGGGGTGAAGAGCTTCAGGCTTGGTCATGAATGTCATTGCAGCACCTTCGTCAGGGGTGCTGCAAGACTAGAGACCGATATCCTTCACGCCGACCCGATTCTTGCGGTTTTAGGCGCGAACCGTCTTTTTAGGCCTTTGGCGCAGGTTTGCGCTGGTCTTTGTACTGGAAATACATGTTGGTAAAGCCCGTCCACGGGTCGGGGCGCGTAAACCACACGGGGTGAATTTTACGCACCGTTTCCACCAGATCGCCGGGGGCCTCGTTCAGGTCGAACAGCTTTTTGCCCGAGGAGTGCCACAGCACGTAACCCGGGGTCTGGCCCATCAACATCCACGGCAACCAATCGGACGTGGCGGCGTAGGCAAAATCGGTCGGTGCGGCGGTGATGTCGGGGTTCACCACATCGGACCACTTGGCTTTCAAAGACGACGACGTTTGCACGTTGAGTTTTTCGCCCGATGTTTCCATGGGCCACTCGTCCTGCTTTAACCAATGAGGCGAGTTGATGTAGCTGTCTTTCGTAAACCAAAAGTCATCGCCCGCGCGCTTGGCCGGGTAGTTAAACGGTTTGCCTTCTTTGGGCAGAATGTCGCGCACGCCCACCAGACGCGGCTCGTTCTCCGTGAATAAGAATGTGACCGGCCCTTCGCGGTAGTGCAACGGGCGCACTTTGCGGCCCGTGATGGGATTATCGATCTCACCGTCGACAATTTTGTTGGTGCCAAGCTCGCGGTAGAACGTCGCCTCCCAATCGGTCACATGATATTTGTAGTCTTCAAGCTTTTGCGTGCGACGCAGGATCAGCGTTTCGGTCTGAATGATGGGCTGGATTTTCTGGCCGGGCACAGCCAGATCCAGCGTGCCGGTGAACCAGTAGTACACATCCTGCGTCACGGTCGAGGCGCGCAGCTTGACGTACGCAAACATCAGATCGCGCGGATTGTTCAAATCCAACACCAGCTCTTTCTTCTTCGCAAGCGCCGGCCCGGCAGCCAGCACCAAAGGCGCGCCTGCGGACGCCTTCAACAGCGAACGACGCGTGGGTGTTTTCATCATTTCAAGTATCCTTTTTAAAAAACTAAGCGGGCTTGGCGGTCAGTTTGTCGGGATTATTCTTTTCCAGAAGATCCAGGAACGCGCGCGGATACTCTTTCACGCTTTGCATTTTCTTGGCCTGCACCGCCCAGACCACGTGACCGGGATGATCTTTCATATCCATCCAAAACAGCCACGGTGAGATATACGTTGGGTTTCCAAACGCCGTTTTTACTTTGCGCAAATTGGGGTCGTGCAGTTCCGCCAACGGGAACAATGCCGACTGAGATTCACCGAACGGCAAGCCCGGCGGGTAAGGACGGTCGGCATTCAGCCAGGCCCAGTCGCCGGACTCCGTCCACTTCAGATAGTCGCCGATCACAGGTGTTGTTGAGGGCTCTTTCTGCTCGTCCGAACGCTTGAACACGTTGGTTGCGTAAATGTAGTGCGCATTAACATTGATGGTGTTGGGCAGAATCGTATTCACTTTGCCGGTGATCGGGTTGTTGAAGCTAGTAATGTACTGGCGCGTTTTGACATCGCGGAAGTAACTGATGGTTTTCGACCATGCGAAATAGCTGCCGTCAGGCTGACGCGCATACCAGTCGATCTCAGAGCCCTCCAACTCGATCAGCGGGATCGGCGTCTTGCCCGGCAGGACCCCGTAAATGGTGCCGTAGTACCAATGAGGGCAATCTTCGGCCTCTAGACTGCCGCGCACTTTCACCATGGCGGTTAATTGATCATCGGGTTTGGTCAGATCGTAGATGCGCTTGAGAGGTGCGGCATGCGCCGTTACAGGCGCAGCACTGGCGGCAAAGGCCGATGCACCAAAACTCAGCGCATGACGGCGTGAAAACAGAGAATCATTCATGAAGCAGCCCCCTCGGCAAATACGGCTTCGACTTTTACGCTGGGCTTTTCGGCTGGCAAGACAAGGGCGTGTAACTGCGGAGGATCAGCGATTGCACAACCGCTGAGTGGGCGCACCAATTCGTGATATAAGTTATGTCATGCTGACGATTCGACCTGCCGAAGTGAAAGATGCGCCGGCGATCGCGAAGGTTCACGTGGATACGTGGCAAATCGCGTACAAAGGCATTGTGCCGCAGGACTACATCGACAATCTGACGGTCCAAAACCGCACCATGAGCTGGGTGCGCCTGCTGGAGCGCAACCCCGATCTGATTACGTTGGTGAGCGAGAATCACGATGGACGCATTGTGGGCTTTGCCTCGGGCGGGCCCATCCGTCATCGCGAGCCGCGCTTTGCCGCGGAAATTTCCACCCTTTACGTATCGCCGCACGCACAGCGCCAGGGCCACGGGCGACGGCTGTTCATGGCATTGTCGAACCGACTGGCGCAAAAGAAACTGGCCGGCCTGTTCGTGTGGGTGCTGGCTGAAAACGACGCGCGCGCATTTTACGAAGCCCTGGGCGGGCGCGAAGTCAGCGAGATCACGCGCGACTTTGCCGGGGCGCCGTTGCGTGAAATCGGTTACGGTTGGGCCGCAACGCCCAATTACGACAGCCTTTAGGGCAACGCGGGTAGATCGCTTTCGCTGGGGATCGCATCTTCGCGGCGATCTTGGGCGCGGTGGGTCATGGCAATGCGGCGCAGTTCCTTCACCACCGCATCAAACTCCTGCAACTTGGCCTGGAGTTCGTTTTTCAGCTCTGGTGCGATTGACGACTGCATGAAGCGCGCGACAAATTCACTTTGTTTTTGCAGACTTGTGACGGAATCGAGCAGGCTGCGCGACTTCGGCGTGTAGGAATCGTGCACGTTGCGCAGGTTGCTCATCAGCATGGTCACCAAAGCTTTGATGAACGGGTCGGCCTTGCGCATCTTGTCGGTCAGCGCTTCGATGGAGATCACCATCAACGTCGACTCTTCCAGCGTGAAGGCGGTTGCCATGCGCGGGCTGTTGTCGATGACAGCCATTTCGCCGAACAATTCGCCTTTGCGCAACGTGGCCAGCGGAATTTTGCGGTCACCGGTTTCGCGGAAAATGCCGACGGCCCCGGACTCGACAATATAGGCCGCCCCTCCCCGATCCCCCTGGCGAAAGAGCACTTTGCCCTTGGGAAAATTCGCCAGTTGTATGGAGGCTTCGTCCAGCAGGGTCATCGTCACGGCGCGATCCCCTGAATAATGCCTAAGAGACCGTCCAGGTTTTGCCGGCACGCATCATTTTGTCGATATCGCCCGGCCCTTTGGCGAGAGCCGCTTGATTCTGCGCCTGCACCTGCTGCTCGTACGATTGCGGCGCCGGATCGCAGTAAATGACACCGATCACTTCCGGGAACGCCGGCGGACGTAAACCGGCCAGCAGCGTCGCCAGAACCTTATTCTTTTCGTCGTGCACCAAAATATCGGCTTCGGTCACGCCATTCTCGCCAATCGTGACGATTTCCAACGCGAGCGTTTTGGTGTTCAGGCGAAGTCCCTTGTTCTTGGCTTTGCCCCAGATCATAGGCTGGCCGTGCTTGACGTGTAATTGCATGTCATCGGCCACGGGCTTTTCGGTGAAATCCGCGAACGCGCCGTCGTTGTAGACGATGCAGTTCTGGATGATTTCGACAAACGAAGCGCCCTTGTGATCCCGCGCGCGCTGGAACACTTCGCCGAGGTTCTTGGCTTGAATGTCGATACCGCGCGCCACGAAGCGCGCGTTGCAGCCAAGGGCAAAGCTGCACGGATTGGCCGGGCTGTCGAGCGACCCCATGGGCGTTGAGGGCGACTTCTGGCCGACGCGCGATGTGGGCGAATACTGACCTTTGGTGAGGCCGTAGATTTCGTTGTTGAACAAGAGAATGTTCATATCGACGTTACGGCGCAGCACATGGAACAGGTGATTGCCGCCAATCGACAGCGCATCACCGTCACCGGTCACCAGCCACACATCCAATTCAGGGCGCGCGATCTTCAAGCCGGATGCGATCGCTGGGGCGCGGCCGTGGATCGTGTGAAAGCCGTAGGTGGCCATGTAGTACGGGAAGCGCGACGAGCAGCCGATGCCGGAGACAAAGACCGTGTTTTCCGGGCGGGCCCCCATGTTGGCCAGCGACATCTGCACGGCCTTTAAGATCGCGTAGTCGCCGCAGCCGGGGCACCAGCGTACTTCCTGGTCCGAGGCAAAATCTTTGGCGGTCAGTTTTTCCGGCGGAGTTTGAATGTTCATCTGCGTTTTCCTTCGCCTTACGCCGCAAACTGCTTGCGAATGGCGTTTTCCACTTCTTCAATCTTCAAGGGCTGGCCCGAGACTTTCAGAAGCGGCTTCACGTCGATCAGGTACTGGCTTTTCAGCAACGTCACCATTTGACCGTTGTTCATCTCGGCCACCATCACTTTGTCGTAGCTTTTCAACAAAGTTTCGAGATTGCGCGGCAATGGCCAGATATGACGGATGTGAATGTGCGCCACATCCAAACCTTGGTCCCGCATGTTCGAGACCGCGCGATTGATGGGGCCGTACGTTGACCCCCAACCCACGACCGCGAGCTTGCCTTTGGTATCGCCCAGTTCCGGTTTTTGCTCCGGGATATCGTCGGCGATGTTGCCGATCTTCGCCGCACGCGTATCAGTCATTTTCTGGTGA
>JAEUKL010000181.1 GCA_016793005.1 Rhodospirillaceae bacterium
ATCCGGGTTGTCGTTCTTGCCGCTCGACATGGACTTCAAAGCCTGCAGCATGTTCTGCAAGTCCGCCATCATTTCACGCGCGGCATCCTTTGCGCCCATCTGATTCATCTGGCGCATTTGCTGCATCATGCGCATCAGATCGTCAGGGCCCATGGTTTTCATGTTCTTGTCGGGGTTCAGCAGGGCTTGTTCGCCCTCGGGCATACGGTTGGCCAGTTCCTTGGCGTACTGCGCGATGGCGCGTTGTAACTCGTCAATCAGCCGGGCGATTTCCTCCTGCGGTGCGCCGCGCTCCATCGCCTCTTTCAGCGCGCGCTCTGCTTCGTCCAGTCGCTGTTCCACCACCGCCAGATTGCCGTCTTCGATACGCACAGCCGCCGCCCACAAAATCGGCGGCATGGATCCGTTCGTGGGGGCTGTTTCGTCATAGGCCAGGCGATACTTCAGCGTTGAAAGTTCCAAGTACACTTTCGGATCGCCGCCGAAACTTTGCGGCTGCTTCAGAATGCCGTTGATCTTGTTGAACGCGGGCACCACCAGCGATTTCGGATCTTCGGCCAGCAGCAGTCCGCGGCGAATGGCGATCAGGTCTTTGGCGACCGGGTGCTGGAACACACGTTCGGGCAGCAACACTTCTTGAAAACCAGTCGGCGCGCTCTGTCCGGCTTGGTCGGTCGCAATTAATTGCACCAGGACCTTTTGCCCTGCCCACGGGTGCGCGGTTAGATCATGCAGGCTGACTTGGGTGGCTTCCTTCGGGTTGAACGGCGGCAGCGTCAGGTCGAAGTCAATCGACTCATCAGGTGTATTCGCATCAGCCGTGCCGACATCCGGTTTTACGATATGCGCCTTCACGGACTCTAAGCCGTAGTCATCGTTGGCGCGGTAATCGAGCCGCAAGCGCCAGCGCCCAGCCTCGCGCGGTTCACGCGCAAAGTTGATGCTGGGGGGCATGTCGGGGATCGTGTCGATATTCCAGGCCCCCAGCGTGCGGCCGCGTTGGCGAATTTCCAACTTGTCGCCGCGCGGCAGGTCTTGCTCCAGGCGCTGGCTTTTGTCGGCCAGTTTCTCAAGCTTAAAGGCAGCATCATCGACCATCGCGGTGGTTTCGCGCGGCGTGCCGGTGACGACCACCAGCATCTTGCTGCCTTCGGCTACTTCCAATGTCGTCGGCTGGTCTTTGTTGGGCGTGGGCCATTCTACAAAAATCGGCGAACGGCCCGTGTACGCCGGCGGCGTCAGCCACAGTTTCACGCTGGGGCCGGTTGTTGTATCGTCGAATGAGGGCCACGCCGCGCGCACAAAACGTCCGCCCATATCACCCCAACTGCCCATGACCGCCACAAACAGGGCGATGATCGCGCCTGCGCGAATGGCATGCGTATCAATGGCCGCAACACCGGGGGCCGGCCAGAACGACCGCAGATTGCGCAACTCTGCGCGCGCCTTGTCTTGGTGCAACGCCCACAGCGACTTTTGGAACGGTGTCAGGTCTTGCGCCAGCGTATCTTGGACTGCGGTCAGCGGGCGGTGCGTGACCGATTGCTCCAGCCGCACTTGGGCAGCGTCCCACGACGGGATTTCAAAACCCGCCAGCGCGCGGTTGGCCAGAAACCCAATGCCGCTGAAAATGCCGATAAGTACCGCGATATGCAGCCAGCCGGGCAACGCCGGCAGCAGGTCCATCAGGACCACGGCCACCACAAAGCCCAGAATGCTCGCGACCAGCCACAGGCGCGCCCACAGCTGCTCCCACAGCAGCGCAGCCCAGGCGGCGATGATCCGCAGGCGCAGGGTCAGTGTAACGGGTGAGGAGGGCTCGAGTGTCATGTCCCCGAGTGTACGGGCGGGGACCAAGACCGCGCAACGGATTGCACGGTCTTGTGTCCACGTACCAGCATGACTGTTCTGTTAGGTGGGTTTTACTTCAACCAGCTCGGCAGTTGTTCCAGGGCCAGCATTTCCTCGTAGGTCGGGCGGCGGCGCACCACGGACCAGTTCGCACCATCCACCAGTACTTCGGGAACCAAGGGCCGTGTGTTGTAGATCGACGACATGACGGCACCGTAAGCACCCGCCGTCAGGAAGGCGATCAAATCACCCTCAGCAAGCGCGGGCAATTTGGCGTCGGTCGCAAATTTGTCGGAGCTTTCGCACACCGGGCCCACAACGTCGTAGGCAAATGTAGGCGCACCTTTGCCTGGTTCGATAACGGGGATGATATCGTGGTGCGCATCGTACATGGCCGGGCGCACCAAATCGTTCATGCCTGCATCGACGATGGCGAATTTTTTCGTCGAGCCGGTTTTCATGATGGTCACGGCCGAAACCAGCACGCCTGCGTTGGCCACGATCACGCGGCCCGGCTCGAACGAGAGCTTGCAGCCCATGTTGCCGAACACGCGCGTGACCATCGCGCCGTACGCAGACGGCAGCGGCGGTGCTTCGGCGGAGAAATCGTAGGGCACGCCCAGGCCGCCACCCAAATCGATGTGATCAATCTCGATTTTTTCGTCGCGCAAGGCGTGCACCATCTCGCGCACACGCAGGAACGCATTTTCAAACGGTGTGAGGTCGGTGATCTGCGAGCCGATGTGCACGGCGATGGCGGTGGGCTTTAAGCCCGGCAGTGACTGCGCTTTGCGATATAATTCCGGCACCAACGTCCACTCGATGCCGAATTTGTTTTCTTTTTTGCCGGTTGTGATTTTGGCGTGCGTGCCCGCATCCACATCGGGGTTTACGCGCAAAGCCACGCGCACCGTCTTACCGGCCGCTGCGGCCAGGGCACTTAAGGTGTGCATTTCGCTTTCGGACTCGATGTTGATCTGGCCGATCCCCACATCCAGCGCATAGCGCAGTTCGTCTTTGGTTTTACCAACGCCCGAGAACACGATCTTCGCGGCATCGGCCCCGGCTTGCAGAGCCAGCTTTAGTTCGCCGCCCGACACCACATCAAAGCCGGCGCCCTGGTTGGCGAGTGTGCGTAAGACGGCCAAGTTGCTGTTGGCCTTCACGGCAAAGTGCACGGTTGCGTCGGCTTGTCCAAACGCACTGCGGAACACATCGAAGTGCCGTTTCAAGGTGGCCGTGGAATAGCAATAAAACGGCGTGCCGACTTTGGCTGCGATCAGCGCCAAAGACACGTCTTCGGCGTGCAGCACGCCCTTTTTGTAGCTGAAGTGGTGC
>JAEUKL010000200.1 GCA_016793005.1 Rhodospirillaceae bacterium
GAAGAACTTTGTGATCAGATTGCCATCATCAACCACGGGCGCGTGGTGGTGAATGACAAAACCGAGAACCTGCTCAACCACCTCGACAATAAGGCCGTGACGTTTGTTCTCAGCGCGCCATTGACCGCCGTGCCCGAAGCCCTGGTGCGCTTTAATGCAACTCTGGCCAAGCCGAATGAACTGAATATCAACTACCGCCCCAGTTCGGCCGCGATGGGTGAGATTATCGAAGCGGTGCGCGGCGCAGGGCTTGGTATTGCGGATATGCGCACCGACGAAGTGGATTTGGAAGACATCTTCCTTCAGCTTACGCGCGCTGCCCCTGCCGCATAAGTTTCTGTTCGTATGATGCTCCTTCGCCGCCTCGCAGTCCTTTGTCTCGTTGCGGTGCTTGCCGCGTGTGCACCGAAGGCCGTGCCCGTCGGCTTGGTTCTGAAAGAGCCGGAACTCACCGATACCACCTTCATCACCGATGATGGCCTGGCCCTGCCGGTTCGCCGTTGGAGCCCGCAAGGTGATGTGAAGGGCGTTGTGCTGGCGCTGCATGGTTTTAATGATTACGCCAAAGCGTTTGAGAAAATTCCCGCAAGCGCTCCGGGGACGGGCGCGTTTTTAGCCTCACAAGGGTTTGTGGTTTACGCTTACGATCAGCGCGGGTTTGGGGCGTCGCCCTACGCGGGCCTCTGGCCAGGCGAACAGGCGCTGATCGACGATTTCAGCGATTTTGCGATGCTGCTGCGCCGGACGTATCCGGGTGTGCCGCTGTATGCCTTGGGCGAAAGCATGGGCGGTGCGGTTATTATGGCGGCAGTTGCGCAAGCGAGCAGCACTAAGATCGTGGATGGAGTTGTTCTCGCTGCACCTGCTGTCTGGGCGCGCGCCACGATGCCGTTCTACTACCGTATTCCTTTGTGGTTGGGCGCGCATTTAACGCCGGGATGGAAGCCCAGCCCGAAAGGCCTGGGGTTTCAGGCCAGCGACAACATTGATCTTTTACGCGACAACGCGCGCGATCCGTTGTTCATCAAGGCCACGCGGCTTGATGCCGTTTACGGTATGGTCAGCCTGATGGACATGGCGCTGGCCAGCCCGCCACAAATTCAAGTGCCCACACTTTATTTATATGGCGCTAAAGACCAGATCATTCCGCGTAAGCCAACATTAAAGGCCGTGCAGATGTTCGGTACGCCAAAGCTGCGCACGGCGTTCTACCCGCAAGGCTGGCATATCGTGCTGCGCGACAAAGATGCCGACACGGTGCTGCGCGACGTCGCCGCGTTCATGAATGATCCATCGGCCTCATTGCCCTCTGGCGCCGACCAGGATGCCGTGGAACGCTTGACCGAGGCCGCAAAGCAGAAGCCGCCGAAAAAGTGAGATGTGATGCAGCTTTCACCGCAGCAACTAACAGCGCTTACCGCATACTTACGTGAGCGGCAGTCGCCGTTTGCCGATATTCAGTCTGCCGTGCAGCTGAAGGGCGGCCAGTCGAACCCTACGTTTAAACTGGAAACAGCGCGCGGCCCTGTGATTTTGCGCATGCGGCCCGTGAGTGCCGGCAAGTGGGCGCACGATGTGGGCCGCGAGTTCAAAGTCTTAAGCGCGTTGCAAAACACGAACGTGCCGGTGCCTGTACCGTATCTTTACTGCGACGACGAGGCGGTAATCGGCGGCGCATTTTATCTCATGCAGTTTGTCGACGGGCGGATCATCGATGATTGTACGTTGCCGGGCTTCACGCCGCCCGAGCGTCGCGCTGTTTACAAAAGCTTTGCCGAGGCTTTTGCAGCGCTCCATGCCGTTGACTATCAAGCCGTGGGCTTAAGCGACTTCGGCAAGCCGTTCGATTTCGTGGCCCGCCAACTTAAGCTGCATAGCGCGAAGTTTCTGGAGTACGAACCGGCGGGCAACCCAGACATGGCATGGCTGGCTGAACATTTGCCGCAGCATATCCCGGCGCAAACCCGCACCGCCATCATTCACAATGACATTCGTGTCGGGAATGTGGTGCTGCACCCCACCGAGCCCAAAGTGATCGCGATTCTGGATTGGGAAATGTCCACCCTGGGTGATCCGTTTGCCGATGCCGCGCTGATCGCATTGCCGTATTATTTCGTGCCCGGAAATCCGCAAGGCACGTTTGCGGGCGTCGACACAACGGCTCTGGGTTTGCCATCCGCCGATGAACTGCTTAGGTGGTACTGTGCCGCACTGGGTCTCAAGGCGTTCGCTAACGCCCCGTTCATGGCGGCCTTTAATCTCTTTCGCTATGCCTCGGTCTATGCCGGGATCGCATCCCGCTTCCGGCAGGGGCTGGCGGTTTCGGCCGATGCCGCGAACTACGCCAATGTTGTGGCCCCCACCGCGCGCCAGGCGCGCGTTGTGGCGGAACAGGCGTTGAAGCGCGCGTAAGGTGCTGGTTTTGGCCGTTTTAGCCGCATTGTTCTTGTGTGCGCGATGGTTTAGAAACAGCCATCACAATGGCTTTAGGCACCCGTAGCTCAGCTGGATAGAGCGCTGCCCTCCGAAGGCAGAGGTCGTGAGTTCGAATCTCGCCGGGTGCGCCAT
>JAEUKL010000232.1 GCA_016793005.1 Rhodospirillaceae bacterium
TACGTCGGCACGAGGGCCACCAGGAACGTCGCCACCCCCATCAACAGCAGCGTTGCTACCAATGTCGCTTTTCGTCCGATGCGGTCACCGTAGTGGCCGAAGATCGCAGCCCCAATGGGCCGCGCCGCAAAACCAACCGCATAAACCATGAAGGCCTGCAGCGTCCCCATCAGCGGTTCTGATTCGGGGAAGTACAGCTTTGCGAACACTAGGCCAGTGACTGTGGAGTAGAGAAAGAAATCGTACCACTCGATGGTGGTGCCGATAGTCGAGGCAATCACAGCGCGCTTTAGATGCCGGTGATGCTCATCCGGCGACAAGTGTTCGTGAACCATTCCCCAATTCCCCCTAAGCGCAACGCTACGCTGCCGCGCTTATGTATCACTATACTTGATCTCAATAATCTCGATGGTTTCATCACCGCCCGGTGTCCGGAGTGTCACCGTATCGCCCTCGCCTGCCTTCAACAGCGCCTTGGCAATGGGCGAAATCCAACTGACTTTACCTTGCTCTATATCTGCCTCGTCGACCCCGACAATTTTGACGGTGCGCTCGTCATCTTTACTGTCGGCATACGTCACGATGGCGCCGAAAAACACCTGCTCGCGGTTCTTCTGCTGCTTGGGGTCGACCACCACTGCACTTTCGATGCGCTTGGTCAGGTACCGGATACGCCGGTCGATCTCGCGCAGACGCTTTTTGCCGTAGATGTAATCGCCGTTTTCCGAGCGGTCGCCATTCCCCGCCGCCCACGATACGACCTCGACCACCTTGGGCCGCTCGACGCGCGCAAGCGTATTCAACTCGTCCCGCAGCATCTCGAAGCCTTGCGGTGTGACGTAGTTCTTTAAACCTGCCGGGAGCCCCTGGGGCTCCTCGTCGGGCAGTTCGGTCTCGGTGTCGGTCTCTTTGGTGAAAGCCTTGCTCATGTGCTGGTTTTATCGTCGGGGATTTGGCGCTGCAACACAGCGAACTCTTCGAGAAGCCCGCAAGCTTCAATTGAGGCACGATGCACCGCCACAAACTGCCATTTGGGGCGAAAAACCCGTCTAAAGCCTTGGGAAATCATCATTCGCGCTTTATTAAGGTACTTAAAATAAAGTAGAAACCAATGGTTGGGGTTTGGGACCCGCCAGGGGACTTACCCTTGGTATGGTCAACGCGCGCCCAGTCTTGAAGTGCAGCAAAGTCTTAAAATGCACCAAAAGGCGGTGCGCGACGTTAAGAGAGCACGTAAAGAGCGAAAGTTCCCAGGTTTAAGGGTTCGATGAGTACAAAGAAGTTCGATAAAGACCGCCGTGGCGACATCGATATCTTTCTCGGTGAGCCGAACGAACAGGTCCGTGAGAGTATGCGCGCTATGCTGCGCGGCGAAGGCTATCGCCGTACGCGCACTTTTGCCCGCATGGAAGACCTGCTGGCCGCCTTCAGCGAAAATTCGCCCGATCTGTTGATCCTGGCCGACGACATGCATGAATCGGCTTTCCAGATGGTCAAGGACATCCGGCACTTCAAGATGGGCCGCAACCCCTTCATCCTGATCACGATGATGGTGGGCGGCGACAACGATTCCAAATTGAAGCGCGCCATTCTGGCCGGCTGCGACGACGTGATGATCCGGCCCGTGTCGCCAGGCAAGATGCTGGACCGCATCATCCATTTCACGTTCAACCGCATCCCCTTCATCGTCACCACCGACTACGTGGGCCCGGAACGCCGGCGCACCACTGATCGTCCTTCGAAAATCCGCCAGCTGATCGTCGTCAACACGTTGCGCGACAAAGCTGAGGGGAAGCGCATCACCTCAGCTGAGTTGAACCGCGCCGTCGAAACGTGCATGACCGACGTGATGGCCTCGCGCCTGGACAGCCACGGCCTGAAGCTGGGCTATATCTGCAACCTGATCTTGAAAGCCTACGAAGAAAAGAAGATCGACAAGCAGGTGCACGAAAACCTGCTGGTGCTGGTGAGCGTGCTGGAAGATGCCGGCCGCACGGCCAAGATTCTGGGCGAACCCGACTTGCATGACATTTGCAACAACCTCGCCCGTCAAGTGGAAGAACTGGCCGAAGCCTACGAAAACCCGCCCGACAGCGGTCTGTCGACGCTGCGCAAGCTCACGCGCGCGTTTGAACTGGCCAAACAGTCGACCGAGAAGCGCTTTTCAGCCAACGCCATCAGCTCTGGCGCGCCCCCGGAAGACACAGGCCCCAAAGGCGGCGACGTCACCATCCGTCCCGAAGACCTGGCCAAAGCCTAAACCGCTGATTTTCCGCAAGATACAGCACAGCCGGCATATTACTTATGCGTTGGCTGATCCGATTTAATTCGCCTGATGCTTGCATCCCCTGATCGAATCCGAGATGATTAACCGTTGGGGGACAACATGCTGTCGACACCCGCTTTTATCTGTTTGTCTATGAACGCAGCCTGAACATGCCGCGGCTCGACAAAGAATCGTTAAAAAAAATCACCGTCTATATCGGTGAGAAAAACTATTACGAGCGCCAGCAGCTCCGGGACATGTTCAAGAGCCAGGGCCTCACCCAGATCGTCTGCCACGCCAATCTGGACGCTATGAAAGAAGTGATGATGCAGGTCCCCCCGGATCTGTTGGTCATTTCCGATGACTTTGACACCGATGTCTTTTCGGCGATCCGTCTGATCCGTAACCAGAAGCTGGGCGACAACCCCTTCATGCTGATCACCATGCTGGTCAGCGCCAACCGCCCGCATTCCCTGAAGCAGGCCATCAGCATTGGGGTCGACGATATTATCGTGAAACCCCTGACCACCGAGCGCATTCAGGAACGCTTAAGGCTGGTTACATTTCACCGCCAGCCCTTCATCGTTACCGATGATTATTTGGGCCCGCAGCGCAAAAACATGGAAGTCACCGGCCGCGTGCGCCGGATCGCAGTGCTGAACACCATGCTGGAAAAGGTGAATGGCCGCGAGTTCGATAAAAACGCCCTCAGGGACGCGGTCGAAGGCTCGTTACAGGAAGTGCTGCAAGCCAAGCTGGACAGCCAAAGCTTCCGCTTGGGCGAAGTGTGCGAGCGCCTGATCACAGCCTACGATACGAATTTGGTCACCGAAGACGTGCAGAATGATTTGATCATGTTGGCCGATGTGCTGGGCGAGGCCGCCGGTGTCGCCAAGAAATTGCGCGACAATTCACTTGCAGGCCTGTGCGAACAGTTGGGCGAAAACGTGCGCGGCATTGCCGACCACTACGACGACGTGACGCCATCAGAAATCGACCTCATCCGTAAAGTGACAGCGGCCTTCAAGATGGCTATGAATTCGGGCCCGGCCGCCGTCGATGAACAGCCCGACTCTCTCGATCTGGCCGCGCTGAACTGACGCTTCCGCGCTACCCGCCGTTTTAAACTTCGCTTGGGGCCAGACTCTGATGCCGACACGCTCTCATCTGCCGCGCCGCATGTTTGTCTCGGCTGCCGTGGCGTCAGCAGCTTTGCCGCAAGCATTGCGTGCCGCCGACCAAAACACCAAAACCACATTGCGGTTCGGGGCATACCTTGCGCCCGTCAGCCATACCGTCACGCGCATCATCAATCCGTGGATCAAAGGCATCGAGAGCGACAGCCAGAGCCGCATTGGGTTTGATCTTTACACGGGCGGCTCCCTGGGCCGCAGCCCTTACGCCCAGTTTGACCTGTTGCGAGCCGGCGTCGCCGATGTCGCTTTTGTGCAACCGCCGTACACCACCGGCCAGTTTAAGCAGCTGCAAATTCTCGAAACGCCGCTGCTGGTGCGCAATTCCACCGAGGCGTCCTTGGTGGCGTGGGAGTTGTACCGCCGCGGCCTGGTGCAGGGCTTTGAAGATGTTCATGTGCTGGGCTTCTGGACGGCAGAACCGGGTGTGGTGTTTTCGCGCCTGCCGGTGTCAGGCCTTGATGACTTAAAGAACTTAAAAGTTCGCAGCGCCGGACGGCTTGAGGGTGACTTCATCGAAAGCTTAGGCGCCACGGCTGAATCCATGCACCCGACGGACGTGTACGAGGCCTTACGCCGCCACACCATCGACGCCACGGTGCAAGGCTTGGTGGCGGTCAACACTTTCCAGGCTTACCGCGTGTCAACGCACGTCATCAACGCGCCCTTCGGCGTGGTGTCGTTCGCACTTTTGATGAACAAGCGCGCCTGGGAGAAACTGCCCACGGACCTGCAAGAGGTCATCACACTTCATTCGGGCCAGCGCCTCTCGTTACTGGGCGGCAACAGCTACGATACGCGGGTGGCTGAAATCGACAAAAAGTTCCGCGCCAACCCTGCTCTGACCTATGTCGAACCCTCGGCCCACGACATCGAGCGCCTGCAGGATGCCGTAAAGCCCTTGGTGGATGCCTGGGTCGCGCGCACGCCAAAAGGCGCTGAGACCTATGAAGCGGTGAAAGATATTCTCGCCAATATGCGCAGTATTGAACGGCCAAGTGGTGTGGAGCGTGCATCATGAGTGACGCGTCAACCGCAACGCCAGGCACACCCACCGAACAATTTATCGACAAAGCCGTGAACACCATTGCCGCCATGGGGTTCTTAGGGTTGGTCTTCATCGCCTTCCTGACCATGATCGACGTGGTGTTGCGCTACCTTAACCTCGCGCGCCTGGACGGCTTGAAAGACTTAACCGAAGTGGCCTTTGCCGTGGTTGTGGCCTCATGCTTTCCGGCGGGCCTGAAAAAAGGCAACGCCGTCACCGTGCAGCTTTTGGGTAAGGCGTTCGGCGACAAAGCCCATGCGTGGCTGGATGTTATTGGCGCCGGCTTCATGCTTGCGCTGTTCGGCTTGTTTGCGTGGCAGTTCACAACATTGACGCTGTTGTACCAAGACGCGGGGCGCACCACGTCAACATTGGAATGGCCCACGGCGCCGGTGTGGTGGCTGGTGTCAGTGCTGATGATGGCGTGTGTAGTCGTGCAGATGTGGGTGCTCAGCGCAGCCTTTAACGCGGCACTTCAGGGCAAACCACGCCCCTCACACAACGAAAGCATGTTGGATTAACACTCGTGGAATTTTTATTAGATCCAACTGTTATCGGCTCGTTGGCGCTGTTGGCCGTGCTGGCCATGATTGCACTTCATGTGCCGATTGGCGCGGCCATGGCCATCGGCGGCTTTATTGGTACAGGTCTGATCATCGGTTGGGGCCCAGCGGTCAGCATTCTCGGCATTGACCCGTCGCAGCAGATCGCAAGCCCGGAGTTGGCGGTGATCGCGCTGTTCTTGCTGATGGGAAATTTCGCAGGCGCCGCGGGTCTTTCGACAGACCTTTACAAACTGGCGCAGGCCTTCATCGGTCATCGGCGCGGTGGTTTGGCCATGGCGACCGTGGCCTCGTGCGCGGGCTTTGGCGCGGTATGCGGCTCGTCGCTCGCAACAGTGGGCACCATGGCGCGCATCGCGCTGCCCGAAATGAAGCGCCGCGGCTATGCGGACGGCCTATCAACCGGGTCTATTGCGTCGGGGGCAACACTCGGCATCATCGTGCCGCCTTCGGTGATCATGGTGCTGTACGCGATCCTGACCGAGCAATTCATCACGGCGCTCTTTGTGGCGGCCATCGTGCCGGCGGTGCTGGCCGTTGTTGGTTATCTGATTGCCGTGCGGGTGTCGGTGGCGATGAACCCCGATGGCGGGCCAGTGGGCCCCCGCGCTGGCTGGCCCGAGCGCTGGAAAGCCTTGAAAGAAAGCTGGGGCGTGGTGCTGCTGGCGGTGCTTGTCTCCGGCGGCATTTACTCGGGCGTCTTCACCATCAACGAAGCGGCCTCGGTGGGTGCGGCTCTGGCCATCATCTTCGCCTTCGCACGCGGCAAGCTCACGCGCACCTCGTTCTTCAGCAACTTAAAAGAAACAGCCGCGTCCACCGCGCTGATTTATCTGATCATCATCGGGGCCAATATTTTTGGCTACTGCATCACGCTGTCGCACATCCCCGATCTGATTATTCAAGCGATCGAGGCGTTACCGATCCCGGACCTTGCGATCATTTATCTTATTCTTGTGATGTACATCATCCTTGGGGCCATTTTCGACGAAGTGGCCGCCATGGTGATTACGCTGCCCTTCGTGTTCCCCCTCATCCTGGCCATGGGCTACGACCCGATCTGGTGGGGTATCGTGAATGTGGTCGTCATCGAGATCGGCATGATCATGCCGCCCATCGGCATCAATGTGTTCGTCATGCAAGGCATGGCGCCGGGCGTAAAACTGGGCACGATCTATCGCGGCGTAGCGCCGTTTGTCATCGCCGACATCGTGCGGCTGCTGATCCTCGTCACGCTGCCGGCGATGACCTTGTGGCTGCCGAAATTCGTCGGTCTGATGTAGGCCGCTAAGAGCCTGGCCCTAACGACCCTTGGACTTTTCCGGCGCAAGCCAAGCAGCTTTGCCGTCCTTTACGCGTTCGATGGCGGCTTGCAGCATGTCGCGCTCTTCGCAGGTGGGCCCGCAAATCTTTTGCAGCTTTTCCAGATTGGCTTTGGCCCCGTCCATGTTGCCAAGCTTCAAGAACAGCTCGCCTTGATATTCAAGAGCCCCTTTGTGATTGGGGTCGATGGTCAGCGCCATGTTGTAGTTTTTCATGGCTTCATCGTTTTTGCCCTGGTTCCGCTGTGCATAAGCCAGATAGTTCCAGCCGCCGGCGTCTTTGTCTTTTTTCTTCACATAGTCCGTCAGCAGCTTTTCAGCGCCCGCAAAATCTTTGGCTTCGATGGCCTTCACCGCTTTCTTGTACTCATCGCTGGGCGACGGTTCGCTGGACGTTGAACCGGCGGCAAACGCGCCCGCTGACAAGCCGGCAACCACGACAGCCGTTGAAGCAAACAACGAAATACGACGGATCATCATATGAACCTCCCCGGGTTTGAGGCGTTATTTTAGCCCAAGCGCCCCATCCCGTCGCGCCGATTCCAGCGACAGCACCATCGATTCTTGTCTGCCTTTAGGCGCAACTTTGTTTCCAACTGCGAGCAGCACCGCCGACAGTTGAAATTCAAAGAATGCTTAGTAGATCACAACGCTTCTGATGCTTTTGCCTTCATGCATCAGGTCGAAGGCTTTGTTGATGTCATTCAAGGGCATGGTGTGGGTGATGAGATCATCGATGTTGATCTTGCCCTGCATGTACCAGTCGACAATTTTGGGCACATCGGTGCGGCCACGGGCCCCACCGAAGGCTGAGCCTTTCCATACACGGCCCGTCACGAGTTGAAATGGCCGCGTGGAAATTTCCTGGCCAGCACCCGCCACGCCGATGATGATGCTTTGGCCCCAGCCTTTGTGGCAGCATTCCAAGGCTTGGCGCATCACCTTCACGTTGCCAATGCACTCAAAGCTGTAGTCGGCCCCGCCCTTGGTGAGCTCGATAATTTCCTTCACCACGTCGGGTGAAGATTTGGCGTTGATGAAGTGCGTCATGCCGAACTTGCGCGCCATTTCTTCTCGCGCCGGGTTGATGTCGACACCGATGATCATGTCGGCGCCGACTAATTTTGCGCCCTGAATGACGTTGAGGCCGATGCCACCCAAGCCGAACACCACGACGTTTGAGCCGGGCGTAACCTTTGCTGTGTAAATCACGGCACCGATGCCGGTGGTCACACCGCAGCCGATATAGCAAACTTTATCGAACGGTGCGTCGGGATGAATTTTAGCCAGCGCGATTTCGGGCAGCACCGTGTAATTGGCGAACGTGGACGTGCCCATATAGTGCAGCACAGGCTTGCCCTGGTAGGAAAAGCGCGACGTGCCATCGGGCATCACGCCCTTCCCTTGCGTTTCGCGAATGGCTTGGCACAGGTTGGTTTTGCCCGAGAGGCAGAATTTGCAACTGCGGCATTCCGGCGTGTAGAGCGGGATCACGTGATCGCCCTTTTTCAGCGATGTAACGCCCTTGCCCACCTCAACCACAACACCAGCGCCTTCGTGCCCCAGGATGGCCGGGAACGCGCCTTCCGGGTCATCGCCTGACAGTGTGAACGCATCGGTATGGCAGATACCCGTCGCCTTCACTTCCACCATCACCTCGCCGTCCTTAGGGCCACCCAATTGTACGGTATCGATGACCAAGGGCTTCCCAGCCCCCACGGCGATTGCGGCACGAACGTCCATAGAAAACTCCCTTAGATCGGATCAAAATCGGGCGGAGAGTGGCGCATGTTCGTAAGTGTGTCACCTGTTTATCGTGGCTTTGGGGGTGACATGCCGCAGCCAAAAGCAGGAGGCTCCAATGGTTGAACGGCGCGATCTTTTAAAGGGTGCGGCGATGACGGCAGCGGGTTTGGTGGCAGCAAATGCAGAGCCCGCGGCGGCGAAGAGCGCGGGCACCATCCAATTGGCCACCAACATCACGCATCCGGGCGTGGATGGAAAACTTCTGGTCAATAAACCGCGCGCCTACGCGATTATGGAGGAGATGAAAGTTGATGGGTTGATCGCGCTGAACCCCACCAACGTTTATTACCTGACCAACACCCGCCCCGCGGTGATGAAGATGCAGTGGCAGTATGCGGCCTTCGCCACCTTCGCGCGCGATACGACACGGCCAAATTTTCTGATCACCTCGTCGTCGCAAGGCTGGGACATCGCCAACGGGGACCGCGAAACCGCGCCCTTGATCGGGTTCGGCATGGCGACCAATTGGCGTGATTACATCAACGCCAGCGCTGAACAGAAGAAAATCGAACCCAAAGTGGGTGGCCGCAAATACCCTGTGCTGGAAAACACCGTGCTGACCCAGCGCGAGCAGGGCTGGATGGACAGCTACAACATGCCCACAGCCGCGACACCAGCCTGGGCTTTGGTGAAGGCCCTCAAAGAAGCGGGCCTGAGGAAGGGGCGCATCGCAGTGGATGACATGCGCATCAAATTGTTGCTGGAAGAGATCGGCCAAGCAGACGGCATTGAGTTCGTACCGGGCGACAACATTTTCCGCCACATTCGCATGGTCAAAAGCGAAGCCGAACTGGCCTTGCAACGCGTGGGCGGCAAGAACAACCAAGATGCCGCCATGGCGGCTGTGAAAGCCATTGAAGCGGGCATGACCTTTGCCGAGATCGAACACCGATTCCGCGCCGAGGCCGCCGCACGCGGCAATGATTTAGTCTTCATGCTGGCCGGCGTCACCCAAGGCCTGTTCCCCGACGGCAAAGCCGTGAAGGGCAAACCGTTCCTGATTGATGCCGTCAGCAGCTACAAGGAATACCACGGTGACTTCGGGCGCATGGTGTGCATCGGCGAGCCGAACGCCGAAGTGCTGAAACGCGCCAAGGCCAGCAAGATCGGGCGCGAAGCCGCCTTCTCGGTCATCAAGGCTGGCAAGTCCTGGCGCGAGATCGAAGACATCGCGCGCCAAGCGCAAATCAAAGCCGGGATGCCCGCCGAAACCATCATCTCGCAAATTCATACCGTGGGTTTGCAGCACAGCGACCACCCCACCCGCTCGGATGTGTTCTTCAACGCGCCGATGGACCACGTGCTGGAAGAGAACATGGTGATCACGCTGGACCTGCCGCACATTCACGTGGGCTGGGGGGCCGGCCACAACGAAGACCTGATCCGCATTACGAAAACCGGCTTTGAAGCGTTTGGTGACCTCAGCGATCCACTGGTGGTGATTTAGACAACAAAAAACCCCGCCAGACCGGGCGGGGTTTTTCTTTGGGGTGACAGTAGACCTACGCTACGCCGTTGGCTTTGAACCACGCCAGCATACGTTTCCAGCCGTCTTTGGCGGCGTCTTCGCGGTAGCTCG
>JAEUKL010000245.1 GCA_016793005.1 Rhodospirillaceae bacterium
TTCCTTGAAGCCGCCAAGCCCGGTTTCGTTGATGTCCATGATCTCGAAGCGCCAGCCGCGCTTGTTGGCATAGCGCTCGTACATGCGGAACAGGTCGGCTGCAAACAAAGCAGCTTCTTCGCCACCGGTACCAGCGCGCACTTCAAGAATGGCGTTCTTGGCATCGGCTTCATCTTTGGGGATGAGCGCGATTTTTACTTCTTCTTCCTGCTGGCGCACTTCAGCCTTCAGGCGATGAAATTCCTCTTCGGCCATGGCCCGCAATTCAGCGTCGCTGCTTGCATCGTTCGCCATCACTTCGGCGTCAGCAAACTCCTGGCGCACGGCCTGGAGTTTGCGGATTTGCTCCACCAACGGGCCCAAATCCGAAAATTCTTTGCTCATGGCGGCAAAGTTGGAACCGCCGCCTTCACTCATCAGGGCTTGCAGTTCGTCGTACCGCGCCAGAATGCGGTTCAGGTTCTCATCAATGTTCATGCCGTTAACGATAAAGGTCTATTAGCGATACAAATCTAAACGTGCTTCAACTTCGGCCAGGGCGACAGTGGATTGCTCGCCGGAATCGAGCTGGCGCACAGTCACCGAACCGTTTTTCATTTCATCTTCGCCAATGATCAGGGCCACCACGGCATTGACCTTGTTGGCGCGCTTCATGCGCTTGCCCATGTTGCCGCTGTAGCCGATGTCGACGGCAAAACCATTATAACGTAAACGATGCACCAGTTTCTGCGCCACCGCATCCTCCGCCTCCCCCACGGGGATGACCGCGACCGGACGGCTTTGCGGCGGCAGATCGCCCAACAGCATGGCCAAGCGTTCCACGCCGGCCGCCCAACCAATGCCGGCGGTTTGCGGGCCGCCCATTTGTTTAATCAAGCCGTCATAGCGCCCACCGGCCAGCACGGTGCCTTGCGCGCCCAGCGCATCGGTCGTGAATTCAAAGGCCGTGTGCGAGTAGTAGTCGATTCCGCGCACCAACGCCGGGCTCAGTTTGAAGTGAATGCTCAGCGCGCTTAAACCGTCCTGCACACCCTTGAAAAAATCCTGCGAGGCTTGGTTTAAGTAATCGGGAAACTGCGGCGCGGATTGAACGATTTCCTTGTCAGCCGGGTCTTTGGAGTCCAGTACGCGCAATGGGTTCTTGTCCAAACGCTCACGACTGTCGGCAGATAACTTGTCTTTGTAGCCCGCTAAATAGTCGATCAACACTTGGCGATAGGCCAGACGGCTTTCAAGATCGCCCAGCGAGTTCATTTCAAGCGTAATCTTACCGGCAATGCCAAGTTCTTTCAGGATGTGATCGGCCAGCGCGATCACTTCCACATCGCCTTGCGGTGTGGGCACGCCCAGCAACTCGGCGCCAATCTGATGGAACTGGCGCTGGCGGCCTTTCTGCGGGCGTTCGTGGCGGAACATTGGCCCGCTATAGAAGAATTTCAGCGGTACTTGTTGAGACAAGCCTTCGGAAATGAAGGCGCGCGCGACACCCGCGGTTCCCTCGGGGCGCAAGGTGACACTTTCGCCGCCCTTGGTGTCAAAGGTGTACATTTCCTTGGTCACGATATCGGTTGTATCGCCAAGGGTGCGCGCAAACACTTCGGTCGCTTCGAAAATCGGTGTCGCGATTTCCGAATACCCGTAACGCGCGGCGATGGCCGCGAACTTGCTTTGCACCAGGCGGTGACGCCGGATGTCGTCAAACATCAGGTCATGGGTTCCGCGCACAGGTTGTAACGTCGACACGAGAGTAGTCCTCTTAAGAAAGCAAATTCAGTTGTTTCAGGAAGCGCCGCTACTCGGCAGCGGCAGCATGGGATTTGGCAGCTTCAATCGCCGCAGCCTTTTGTTCGACCAGTTTCACGATATGGTCGATCATGTCTGCGGTTGAGACGTTGTGGTCGGGTTTGCCGCCCACATACATTTTATGGACGCCGCCGCCACCGCCGGTCACCCCCAGGTCGGTCTCGCGCGCTTCGCCGGGGCCGTTCACGACACAGCCGATGATCGACAGCGACACAGGCGTCATGATGTGCGCCAATCGCGCTTCCAGCGTCGCCACCGTATCAACCACGTTGTAGCCCTGACGCGCGCAGCTGGGGCACGCAACAATGCGCACGCCACGATGGCGCAAATCCAACGACTTCAGCATGTCGAAGCCGACTTTTACTTCTTCGACCGGATCAGCCGACAGCGACACCCGGATGGTATCGCCAATACCGGCCCACAACAGCGACCCCATGCCGATAGACGACTTCACGGTACCGGCGCGCAAACCGCCGGCTTCGGTAATGCCCAAATGCAGTGGCGCGTCGGTGACTTCGGCCAACTGCTGATAGGCGGCGACAGCCAAAAACACATCAGACGCTTTCACGCTGATTTTGTATTCGTGGAAATCGTTGTCTTGCAGAATCTTCGCATGCTCCAGCGCGCTTTCAACCAGCGCCTCCGGGCAGGGCTCGCCGTATTTTTCCAACAGGTGTTTTTCCAAGCTGCCCGCATTAACGCCGATGCGCATGCTGCAGCCATGGTCGCGCGCAGCCTTTACCACATCGCGCACGCGTTCTGCCGAGCCGATATTGCCGGGGTTGATGCGTAAACACGCAGCCCCCGCATCGGCCGCTTCAATGGCGCGTTTGTAGTGAAAGTGAATGTCGGCCACGATGGGCACACTCACTTGCGGGATGATGTGCTTTAACGCGGCTGTAGATTCTTCATCGGGGCACGAGATGCGCACAATATCGGCGCCGGCCGCAGTCGCTGCATTCACTTGGGCAACAGTGCCTGCCACATCTGTGGTCAGCGTGTTGGTCATGGTCTGCACCGAAATCGGCGCATCGCCGCCTACCAGCACAGAGCCGACACGGATCTGACGGGATTTACGGCGCAAAATCTGGCGGTACGGGCGCAAGGTCATGAGATTTCGGTTCAGGTCAACGCGTGCGGGGGCTTATACCCCAGAATATGGGCTCGCCATAGGCCCTGAGCGAGCCCCGTAATACCTTGAAATTACGGCTAATCGTTGGCTGGCGACGGTGCTGCAGGGGCAGGCTTGGCCTGGGCTTTGAGTTTATCGCCATCCAGCGATACGCCACGCGCCACGCTGCCCTGATCACCCAGAGGCGGCATCACTGCACCATCGACGATAATTTCAACGCCGCCTGCGTTCAGGGTCATCAGCGTCAGGCCCGTACGGTCAGGGACTTTGTACGTTTCGCCCTTACGCAGGAACCGGGTGAGCAGCAGTTGCTCACCGTCGCGCACCTGGATCCAGCTATCCGACTTCGCGCGCAGCTCCACATTTGCATTTTTAGACGCCGATGCCGCGGGCTTCGCTGTTTTGGGTGCCGGTGGCACAGCCGCGGTTGTTGTGGGCGTGCTTGGGACAGTCGTTGTGGGCTTAGTCGCAGACG
>JAEUKL010000257.1 GCA_016793005.1 Rhodospirillaceae bacterium
GCGATGGCGACTTTGGTTTGCCCAGGCCGCCAACCCCGCCGACGCAGTTTCCGCCACAAGGCCCGGTAAATCTCCATCATGGCTAAGGCTGGGGCGATTTTGGCGCGAATGGCCGCCCCCGGCATCAGCGCATCTGCCTGATGGAATTTGGCTTCGGCCATCAGGGCCAGAGCCAGCCAGGCATCACGAAATCGCGCATCGGCGAGCACGATGTTGGGGTCTTCCGCGTCAATCTTGGCGGCATCCAGCGCTTCGCGCGGGATATAGAGGCGCTGTTGGGCAGCATCTTCCTCTACATCGCGCAGAATGTTGGTGTACTGGACCGCTTCACCCAACACGTTGGCGAACTGTGTGGCCTCGCTGCCTTTCCACCCCAAGACGTGCAGGCATAACTCGCCGGGGGCCGAGGCGACCGCGTGGGCATAGTTTTCAAGTTCCGCCAAGGAGGGCCCGCGCATTTCCCCGGCCAAATCCATTTCCATGCCGTCCAGAACCCGCAGGAACAGCCCTGCCTTCAACTTGTGCGCGGCAATGGCGGCGGCCAGTGTGGCTGCGACAAGTGTTGAGTCCGGGTCCATCACGGCGACTTGTTCGCCGATAAAGTAGTCGCGCCACAGCGCCAATGTGGCGGCTTTTGTCTCGGGCGACTTTGGGCCGTCGATGATGTCATCCATGTGACGACACCAGGCATAGATCGCGAACAGCGCCGAGCGTTGCGGTTCCTGCACCAGGCGCATGGGCCAATAGAACGAGCTTTGCGTGCTCATCGCTTTAGCACGAGACCGCGCAAACCCGCGCCCACAGCGACCATCCAATCGGCAGGCGTGAGGGTGACGCGCATGGTCCACGGATCATGCGCCCGGAGACGGCCCAGAAGCCGCTGAGCCAAGCACAAAATCACGGCACTTTGTGCGGCCAGCCCCCGTGATTTCAGCACACCCGGCAGGGCCCGCGCCCGGACCAGCAAAACATCGACCTGATCGAGCATGCGTTGCAGGCACCGTGACACTTTGGCTGGGTCAACCGGTTGCGGCGTGGTCAACGTGCGCTCGCCGTGTTCGTAATCATCGCGGATCGGATCACCCGCCACGCTGCCGGTCAGGTTATCGGGGTCCAGCAGGTCAATAAGCGCGATGCCTTCCGCATCCAGCCAGTCCGTGGGGATGTAACAGCGCTTTAACGCCTGAATGTCGTCGCGCGCGTCTTGCACATGGTTGAGAATTTGCAAACTCGCGCACAGGGCATCGGCGTGGGCTTCGCCGCGGGTTTCGCCATGCAGCGACAGCAAAAAACGCCCGACCGGGGCCGCCGAATGACGGCAATAAGCCATCAGATCGTCCAGCGTTTTGACCGTGCCGTTACGGGCATCGGCGCGGAAAGCCGTCAGGAGATCGGTCGCATCGGTGAGGGGAATGCCTTGCGCGCGAAAAATCTTGCCCACCTCAAGCCCATTGGCCGCGCCATCAAAGCCTTTGCATAGGCTGGTTTCCAGATGATCCAGCGTTGAGAGTTTCTGGATGACGGTCAGGCTGGTGGAGTCAGCCACATCGTCGGCGGCCCGCGCAAAGGCGTAATAGGCCTGAACCGCGCCGCGCAAACGCGGGGCTATGAACCAGCCCGCCACCGGAAAGTTTTCGGCTTGGGCGCGCTTGGTAAAATCAGGGTGGGAGAGGCGTTCGGCCACGATGAATGGGGCGAAAATGAAAGAGGTTGAACCGGCAGTGAATGCTATTCTAAAGCACAAAGCGCAACATACCAGCAGATCCCATGCCCGACGTTTCCGACTATATAGCCGAGCTTGTCCGCCGCGAGGACCGCGACCGGTTTCTGACGGCCATGTTCATGCCCGCCGACAAACGCGCTGATGTACTGGCGCTGTATGCGTTCAATGTGGAATTGGCCAAAATCCGCGAACATGTCTCGGAAAACATGATCGGGCGCATCAAACTGCAATGGTGGCGCGACGTGATTGCGGGCATTTATGCTGAAAAAGCCGCACCTAAGGGCAATCCGGTCACCGAGGCGCTCGCCAGTCTGATCACCCGCCATCAGTTGCCGCGCGAACACTTCGATGTGCTGTTGGCGACCCGCGAACGCGATATGGCCGACGCCGACGACCCCATGGATGGCGTTTCGGCCCTTGAGGCCTATGCCGAAGGGACATCATCGCGGCTGCTGTATCTGGTGCTGTACGTGTTGGGCGTGAAGGGGGCTGATGACGCGGCAAAACATGTCGGCATTGGGTATGCGCTAACGGGGCTTTTACGCGCCGTGCTGTTTCATGCCCGTGAAAACAGATTGTACCTGCCCGGTGTCGCCGGTGTGCAGGATGTAAATACAGCCGCCACCGCAAAAATTGTCGCAGAACTGTCGCAGATCGCTGCGGCACATTTGCAAAAAGCGCGAGGCCTGAAAGTTGACCGCGCTGCTGTGCCAGCGCTGCTGCTGGCGACCATCGCCGATCAGAATCTGAGCCTACTGAAACGCGCCGACTATAATGTCGCTGATGAACGTGTCGTTCGCGCCCGGACAGGCGTTGCGCGGCTGATGTGGAACAACTTGATCGGATCGTTTTAGCTGTCGCCCTCGGACATGATCCGAGGACTCAGGGTTAATTTTCCGGCTGCTTGCTGCCTTGGATGCTTGGATCAAGCCCGCGCATGACGAATGTGGCTACTCTGCAGCCTGGCGCGTCACACCCAGCCACGCATCCAGATCGGCCAGCGCACGCTGAGACAGCAGTTTCTTTTTGTCGCGGCCTTTAATGAGCTTGCCGCGATGGTCGCGAGCATCAATGTCGGGGAACAAACCAAAGTTCACATTCATGGGCTGGAAGGTCGTGGCATCGGCCCCACCCGTGATGTGCCGCAAGATGGCACCCAAGGCTGTGGTGTCGGGTGGCGGTGCGCTGGTTTCGCCCAGCACTTCGGCAGCGGCAAAGCGCCCGGCCATCAAGCCCACAGCTGCACTTTCCACATAGCCCTCGCAGCCGGTGATTTGGCCTGCGAAGCGCAAGCGCGGCATGGCTTTCAAACGCAGGGTGTCATCAAGCAGCTTGGGCGAGTTGATGAACGTGTTGCGGTGAATGCCGCCCAGGCGCGCGAACTCGGCATTCTCCAAACCCGGAATCATGCGGAAGATGCGGCTCTGTTCGCCGTGCTTCAGTTTGGTCTGGAAACCGACCAAGTTGAACAGCGTACCCAGCGCGTTGTCCTGGCGCAGTTGAACAACCGCATGAGGCCGCCGGCCGGTGCGCGGGTCGGTCAAGCCCACGGGCTTCATGGGGCCGTAGGCGAGGGTATCAATGCCGCGCTCGGCCATGACTTCGATGGGCAGGCAGCCTTCAAAGTAGGGGGTGTTCTTTTCCCACTCTTTGAATTCGGTTTTCTCGCCGGCCTGAAGTGCGAATACAAAATTCTCGTACTGCTCCTTGGTCATGGGGCAATTGATGTAATCGGCCCCGCCGCCCGGTACTTCAGCGCCCTTGTCGTAGCGCGACTGAAACCAGGCGATATCCATATTGATGGACTCACGCGTCACGATGGGGGCGATGGCGTCAAAGAAAGCCAGCGAATCTTCGCCAGTGTATTGCTTGATAGCGATACTAAGGGCGGGTGATGTAAGGGGGCCGGTTGCAATTACAACCGCTTCCCAATCGGCTGGCGGCAGGCCGGTTACTTCACCGCGTTCGACCATGATCAGCGGGTTTTTGGCCAGGGCGTTCTCAACCGACCGCGAAAAACCCACGCGATCCACCGCAAGCGCAGCGCCAGCAGGCACGCGGTTCGCATCGCCGCAGGCCAGGATGACAGAGTCAGCGCGGCGCATTTCCTCGTGCAGTAACCCAACAGCGTTGTAATCCACATCGTCAGACCGGAACGAGTTGGAGCACACCAACTCGGCCAGCGCATGCGTGTTATGCGCTTCGGTCATACGGTCGGGC
>JAEUKL010000317.1 GCA_016793005.1 Rhodospirillaceae bacterium
ACTTGCCCGTCGGCGGACCACCGAACAGCGGGCCATCGTTCGTGCCTTCCACGGTTTGATACGCCATCACCAGATCATCGCTGCACATGATCAGATCGTTGGTAAGTTTGCGTTTGGGAAATGCGGTGGCCATGTTGACCACTAATAATCTAATCGCCTCAGGCCCCCGCGGTGTGTTGGGGGCTGTATCGTGGCTGAGGAAATCGGTTGCGATGTACTCGGGGATCATCTCGACCTTGCGGCCGTTGAACACGTTATCAAACAGGCCAAGGTAGCGCTCCAGCATCGCCTCTTTGCCTTTGCACTGCACTTCACCGGCCACTGCGTTGGTGGCCAGCAGTAATGCATTGAAACCCAGAGCCCACCTCAGCATGTCTGCCCCCTATTTCTGCTCTGCCTTCTTGGCCGCTTGCGCGTCGTGCATTTGCGCATAGGCCGACAGCAAGCCCAACTGGCCCAACATTGTGATGCCATCATTGTTGCCCCAGCGCTCGACCACTTTGCCGTCCTTGAACTTGTAAATATCAATGGCCGTCATGTTTATTTTCTTGTTCGGCGCGGGCATGCCGAAGAACGGCCCGGTTTGCGTGCCCGTCACGGTCACACGCACGATCACAAAGTCATCGGCGCAGACAATCAGATCGTTTGTCAAAACTCTGTCGGGCATGTTTTTCTTTGAGTCGATCCACATGGGCTTCAACGCATCGGGTTTCATTTTCACCGTGGCGCTGCCGCCTTCATCGGCGTTGTGGCTGATGAATTCCGCCGCATAAAATTCACCGGCGCGCGTTTCATCGCGCTGCATGAACAGCACATCGTGCATCTTCAAATATGTGGCGAGATTCTTTTCGTTGCCTTTGCAGTAGGTGTCGGTGGCAAATGCCGAGGCACTGAGCATCATTGCGGCGACCAGCGTAACCAAACCCGTTTTCATCCGTTTCTCCCGTTTTCTGACTTCCAAAACCCTTGGCACAGTTTAGGCTGGTCGCAGGTCTGGGAGGCAACGCGCGATACGAAACACAACCACAATGTGATCGGAGACGCAGGAATGCCTCAAATTTCTACAATAATTGGCCTGATCGGAGTCGGGTTTAGCGCATTTGCCGCACCTGCGAAGGCAGCGGACGCAAATGTAATAAGCGATCTTGTTTATGCCGGCGTTGCCGGCGCCAAAGTTATTGATGCTGGTGCAATAGTGGTCACCGGCGGCGGCGCCTTTGACCGTACCGAGACATTTGAATATGTGCGACGGCCCGACGGCGGCATAACGCTCCTCAACGTGATTACCGCAACGGACGGCGCGTTTCGGGTGGCAGCGCGGTTTGACCTGGACGAAGCCTGGCAGTCGCAGCGCGCTGTTGGTCAGGGTCTTTACAACGGCAAACCCGTCGATCTGCAGATGCAGAAGAACGGCAAGCGCGTTGATATCAGCATCTCGAACAACGGCAGTGTGACAAGCGCCGAGGCCACATGTGACCCGAGTTGCTTCATCAACATGTCCCCCAGCATCACCGCCATGTTTGTGATGACGCATCACTACGACCTGCAGAAAAAAGGCGTGCAGGTTTTTCAGTGGGCGGGGCAGGATTTGGACCGCGTACGCACGCTGTCTGGCGGCAAAGCACGTCTTCAGTTTGATCAGGATCAAGCTATCACGCGCAAAAACGGCGATACCTTAACTTTGCGGCACTTCACATTCGTTGAAGAGTTGCCGGGGCCCAACGGCAGCACGTTTAAACTCGACTTTGATTTATGGACCGATACCGATGCCCGCCCCTTCGGCTTTCGCGTCAAAGCCGCCAACAGCAAAGGGGCTGGTCTGATTGGCTTCCGGCAAGGGTACGAAGATGTGAAAGCCGTGCTTCACCCCACCGGCCAAGTTGTACCCGACGCAAAATAATCCAAAGCGCCGCGGACATTAAATTGGTTTGTGTTCGAGTTACAATTTTGTGTTCGAGTTACAATGCCACGCTCACTTTCCCGCTCCACCGCGATATCCGTATCCGCTAGTCTTTGGCCCATCATTGCAGAGGGAGGAAATGCATGATCACTAAACTTTCACTGATTACACTTGTGGCCGCGACGGCTTTGGCGACAACCGCTTGGGCCCAGCCCAAGAGCCACGACAGCTCGGGCATGCGCGATGCCTGCGCCGCCGACATCGCGACACACTGCGCGGGCGTGGCGCAAGGCCAGCCGACGATGCAGTGCGTGATGAAGAACCGCGACAAAATGTCCGACGGCTGCAAAGCGGCTATGGCTACGATGCGTCAAGGTGGCGGCCAAGGTGGCGGAATGGGCGGTGGCATGGGCGGTGGTGCGCCTGCCGCAAAACCTGAAGAAAAGAAGCCGATGTAATACCTGCTGCACGATTGCCCCCGGATGTTGTGCGCCTGTAAGTTTGAACTTCAGGCACAATGTTCGGGGGAACGTGATGACTGAAGAAACAAAACCCACTTCGCCGCTACGCGCCATTCTGATCGGCGGACTTATCGCCGGTGCGCTTGATATCACTTACGCTTGCGTATCATCGCTGCTGTTGGCCGATATCCCGCCCGCAACAATCCTGCAAAGTGTGGCCTCTGGTGTTCTGGAGGCTGATGCATACCAAGGCGGCACATCTGCCGCCGCACTTGGGCTGGCCTTGCACTTCGCCATGATGCTGCTGATTACAGCGATCTATGTTTACATCGTCCGCAGCATTGCCGCGTTACGCGCCCAGAACCCCTGGCTGATGGGGCCGATGTACGGCGTTGCCGTGTATTTCGTGATGAACCGTGTCGTGATACCGCTGTCGGCGTTTCCCATGAAAACGCCTTACATCAACATCACTTTCCTCAGCTTGGCCGTGCATATGTTCTTGATCGGCCTGGTGATGGCGCTGGCAGAATCAAGAACGCGCTGAAACGTCGACGTTAAAACGGCCAGGTCGGCAGCGGGATGTGGATGTGGCGGTCGATGACAATGGCCAGGAACACGCCCGCCAGGTACTGCATCGAGAATAAGAAGTTTTTCTTGGCCCACTCGCGCGACGGGTCTTTCACCAGTTGCCAGTTCAACCACAGGAAGCGCGCACCGAACGCTAACGAGAGCACGCCGTACACGGGGCCCAGCTCGCCGAACATCCACGGCAGGAACGCCGAGATAACCAACGCAATCGTGTTGCCGAAAATCCATTTGGCGCAGGCGGCATCGCCCTTCACCACCGGCAACATCGGCACGCCCGCTTTGGCGTAGTCGTCTTTAATCAAGATGGCCAGCGCCCAGAAGTGCGACGGCGTCCACAGGAACAGCGTAATCGCCATCAGCCACGGCAACAGCCACTTCGAAGGATCCACCGCCGCAGCGCCCGCCAGCACGGCAAAGCTGCCGGCAGCCCCGCCGATGATGATGTTGGTCCAGTGATAGCGCTTCAGCCAGATCGTGTAGACGACGGCATAGACAAATGCGCCCAAAGCCAAGTGTGTTGCCACCAGCCAGTTGAACGCCACGACGGCGATGGCGCAGCCCGCGACGACCAAGCCCAACGCCAGCCACAGCGTATGCGTGGGATCACCCAACGTGCCCGCCGCCAAGGGGCGCGTGGCCGTGCGCGGCATCAACTTATCGATGTCGCGGTCCCAGTACTGGTTGAACACAGCCGAGCCGAACGAGCCCAGCATCATGGCGACAAACAGGATGGCCAACTGCACGCCATCAACGTCTTTGGCGACAGCGGCATAGCCGGCCATGGCCGAGAGCGCGATCAGGAAGCCAATCCGCGGCTTGCACAATTCCAAGTAGGCTTTGAACTGCATGATAAGACTGCTTGTTCTTTAAATGCCGGTTTTACTCGGCAGGATTGGCACCAACGCCCGTTTGCAGCGATGCGGTAACACCTTCACGGCTCTTGGCCAACAGTAATCTCCCCGCCAAAACCACGAACATCACGCCGCCAATCACGGCAATGAGGCCACCTACCCCCATCAGCGACAGGGACAAAATCTTTTGCCAGCTATCCAAGCCCTGCCCGGCCCCCGCAGTCTTGCGGGCCACCCCCATGCTGCCCGCTATGAATAGCGACAGCGAATGCAGGAATTGGCCAGAGCCCAAAAGGACGTACATCCATGTCCGTAATCTGCGGCGTTCGGTACGGATGCCCAGAAGCGGCAGGAACAACGCGAAATAGAGCGCCATGAAGGACAACGTCACGGCAATCAGGGCCGCGTGATAGTGCGCGGGCGTGCGGGTGTCGACCGAGCTTTCAAAGAAGCCGATGACGCCGCCAAAACCAAACAGCAGCAGCGACACCACCATGCCCGTCACTTCGGGGGCCCCGGACCGAATATCGCGCCAGCGGCGTGCCAGCAGATACAAGATACCGCCGATGATGATCGTGGTCGGCACCGGCAGCACATACCAGTACAAATCGGTGAACATCAGGCGCTGCGCCGGGTCACCGGCGTCATATGTAATGTACAGCAACGGCCCGACAGCGGCCCCCGCCACCATCACCAGCATCATCCACGAGAAGATGCGCCCCGAGACCGGCGTTTCACCCAATGTAATGCGCGTCAGAACGTAGAACGCGCACAGCATCAGCGCGGTGTTGGTGAATTGCAGCACGTGGCCGCCGCCCCAGATCACGTAATCATTGAGTGCTTCCACATCAATATTGCCGGGCCGCACGAACCACGCGATGGCAATGCACACCAATGCGATCAGATAAATCACGCCTGCTGCTGCAACCCCCAACGTCAGCGGCTCAACGTCGCGGCGCGCGCGTAAGATGATGAGCAAACGTACAATCGGCAGGGCCAAACTGACGGCCAGCAGCGTCAGGCCTGCGTAGTAAAGCGGATGCACAAGAACCGGGATGTAGTTGTTGGGCGACGGCTCGCCCAAATCGCCCAGCACGGGAACCAGCAGCAAAACCAGGCTTAAGCCTGCGCCATATAGACCGGTGCGGCCGAACAGAATGCCGGCGCCATTCAGTTCCGCGTTGTTGGGGCCCAAGGTCTGCGCCGTCACCAGCACCGTCAGCGCGCCGTGCACGCCCATGTACCAGATGACAAAAGCGAACGTGACGTGCGCCACCAGGCCTTTTTCGAAAAACGACTGGCCCGACCACGGCAGAACATTTTCAACGCCGGGCACACGTAAGAGTGCGATCAGCAACGCCAGCAGGCCGGCGACTCCGAGCGCGCACAACGGCAGCGCCACCCAGCCGAACAGCTCATGACGGAAATGGGGGGTCAGCACGCCGGCGAAGCGGCCATCGACGGCCACGTCCAACCGGTTCTTTTTCTCGCGATCCGCGTGATCAATGTCGTCGATCATAAGACTCGATCTTTGTTACCGACCCGAAGCGGTATCTTATAGCAAATCCACGGCCTTAGGCCGCCTTTACGCGGTGGGCGCCGGATAAACGTGGTATAGAATGACATAGATGAGAACCCCGGTCACCGTAACGTAAATCCAAATCGGCCAGGTGATCCGCGCGATTTTGCGGTGCGGCGCAAAAGCCGGATGGAATAAATCGCCGGTTTCACGCCAGGCTTTCAACGCGCGCCACAAGGTCATGGCGATCATCGGAGTCGACACAGCCGCCAACAGGACGTGGCTGATCAGAAGCGTGAAATACGCCGGGCGTTCCCAGCCCTGGCCCGGAAACACGAAGATCGGGGCCGTGAAGTGATAGATGAGGTAACAGGCCAGAAAGATCGCTGAAACAACGGCAGCGGCGAACATCACTTTTCTATGCCCATCGCGATTCCCGGACTTAATCAGCGCAAAGCCGATCAGCAGAAGCACCGTTGAAATCGCGTTTAATGACGCATTCACGTGCGGCAGCACATCAGCTGTCGTCATGTCACTGGTATCCTTTGGTGAAGTCGAATGATGAAGAAAAGCCGCGTATTACGGGCCCATGATCGCGGTTTTGACGATGATGCTGAGGTACATGAACAGCGCCAGGGCAACCAACACAGCGCCAACAATCAGGTTGCGCTTACGGGCTTCTTTTTGCTCGTCGGGTGACTTTTGATCTGGCGCAGAATGCTCGGACGAAGGGCTGGCCATATGTAATGGATCCTGATGTTGCTCGACGGAGAACGAATGCTCGCAAAAATCGTGGCTTCATCTACCCCAAGACGGCCCCGAAACAAAATCTGAACCGCGTAACAGGGCGAGAATCGGGAGCCGATCATGGTCGAGGGGCGCTATTTTGCGACTCAGTTGCAATACTCCACCCCCGCCAAATCGTTAAAGGCTCGATTTTTCGGGCGGAATCGGGGGTTTCACGCTGTCCTGGCTCGCTTTACGGCAAGGCCCCTGTCGGCTACCCTGCCAGAGGTGGGTTTGAGTTGGCTTTGCGCTTCCGCAAAGCCATGCAGAAAATTGAAAAACCTAAAAAAATCAGTTGAACGGCCCGTCACCGGACCTTAAACCGGCGAACATTACGGCCTAAATGGAGAGCATCTGTGACTGCTAAGGTATTGGGGTTCTTCTCCCTTATTTCAACCGCCCTCATGTCCATGGCGGCGGCCGCTCAGCAAGACATGCCAACCCCTTCGTTCCCGAAGGAATGGCAACTCGGTTTGCAGACGCCCGCTTCCACGGTGGCGCAAATGATCCACGACTTCCACAACGAGCTTCTGTGGATGTGCGTGATCATTTCGACGTTCGTTCTGATCCTTCTGTTGATCTGCATCTTCCGCTTCAACGAGAAGGCCAACCCCGTCCCGTCCAAGACATCGCACAACACGCTGATCGAGATCATCTGGACCGTTGTCCCGATCATGATCCTGGTCACCCTGGCGATCCCGTCTTACCGCCTGCTGTTCTACATGGACCGCACGCACGAAGCTGAAATGACCCTGAAAGTCATCGGCAACCAATGGTTCTGGTCGTACGAATACACGGATCAGGAAATCTCCTTCGACGCGATTGCCCTGCAGGAAGATCAAATCGATAAGTCCAAGGGTCAGCACCGCTTGTTCGAAACCGACAAACACGTTGTTCTGCCGGTCGACACCAACATCCGCATTCTCTTCACCGCCAACGACGTGATTCATGCTTGGACCATTCCGGCCTTCGGCGTAAAGCTCGACAACATGCCGGGCCGCACCAACGAAACCTGGGTGCACATCACCAAGGAAGGTCGCTTCTACGGCCAGTGCTCGGAACTGTGCGGGATCGACCACTCGTTCATGCCGATCGTGGTGGACGTCGTCAGCAAAGAGAAATTCCAAGAGTGGATCGCGAAGGAAAAGCAGGCGGCCGAAGGCCCTGCCACTACCCAACTCGCGTCCGCCCAGTAGTAATTCGCTCAAGTCAGCGATTTTGGAGACAAAAAGATGAGCGCAGCCTCACACTCCCACGCCGGTCACGATCATTCGCATGATCATCACCCGACCGGTCTTGCCCGTTGGTTGTATTCCACCAACCACAAAGACATCGGCTCGATGTACCTGATCTTCGCCGTGGTCGCCTCGCTGTTCGGCGGCGGCTTCTCGATGATCATCCGCATGGAACTGATGGATCCAGGCTTGCAGTTTGTGCACGACAAGCAGTTCTACAACGTGCTGGTCACCGCGCACGCACTTCTGATGGTGTTCTTCGTTGTGATGCCGGCCCTGATCGGCGGCTTCGGCAACTGGATGATGCCCCTGATGATCGGCGCGCCCGATATGGCGTTCCCGCGCATGAACAACATCTCGTTCTGGCTGATGCCCCCGGCCCTGATCCTCTTGGTTCTCTCGATGCTGGCAGGCCAAGGCGCGGGTACGGGTTGGACGCTTTATCCGCCGCTCTCCAGTATCGCCGGACAGCCGGATATGTCGGTCGACTTCGCCATTCTGTCGCTGCACTTGGCCGGCGCCTCCTCGATCTTGGGTGCCACCAACTTCATCACCACCATCCTGAACATGCGCGCGCCTGGCATGACCATGCACAAGATGCCGCTGTTCGTGTGGGCCACGCTGATCACGGCGGTGCTGCTGTTGCTGGCGGTGCCGGTTCTGGCCGGCGCTTTGACCATGCTGTTGACGGACCGTAACTTCGGTACGGCTTTCTTCGATCCGCGCGGCGGCGGTGACCCGCTGTTGTGGCAGCACCTGTTCTGGTTCTTCGGCCACCCCGAAGTATACATCATGATTCTGCCGGCGTTCGGCATCGTCAGCCACGTGGTGTCGACCTTCTCGCGCAAGCCGGTGTTCGGTTATCTGGGCATGGCCTACGCCATGGCTTCAATCGGCGTCGTCGGCTTCATTGTGTGGGCGCACCACATGTACACGGTCGGCATGGGCGTAAACTACCGCGCCTACTTCATCGCCGTCACGATGGCGATTGCCGTTCCCACGGGCGTGAAGATCTTCAGCTGGGTGGCGACGATGTGGGGCGGCTCGATCCAGTTCCGCGTTCCCATGCTGTGGGCCATCGGCTTCATCTTCCTGTTCACCGTCGGCGGTGTAACGGGCGTCGTGCTGGCCAACGCCGGCATGGATATCGCCCTGCACGACACCTACTACGTCGTTGCGCACTTCCACTACGTGTTGTCGCTGGGCGCTGTGTTCGCCATCTTCTGCGGCTACTACTACTGGGTCGACAAGATGACGGGCCGCAAATTCCCGGAATGGGCCGGCAAGATTCACTTCTGGCTGACCTTCATCGGCGTCAACATCACGTTCTTCCCGCAGCACTTCTTAGGCTTGGCCGGCATGCCGCGCCGCTACATCGACTATCCGGATGTGTTCGCGCACTGGAACTACGTCTCGTCGATTGGCGCGTTCATCGCCGGTGGCGCTTCGGTGTTCTTTATCATCTTTGCCATCCGCAACCTGTTTGCCGGTGAGAAGGGTGAAGCCAACCCGTGGGGTGAAGGTGCAACCACGCTGGAATGGACTGTGCCGTCGCCGGCGCCGTTCCACACGTTCGAAGAGCCGCCGCATTTCGGCCCTTCGGGCAAAGTCCAACCTGCCGAGTAATCAGCAAACGATTGCAACGGATATGACCGAGGCAAACCTTAAACGTAAAAACCTGAAAGTCGCAGCGGCCGCGCTTGGCGCGGTCGCAGTGATGGGTGGTTTGGCGTTTGCCTCGGCTCCGTTGTTCTCTGTGATCTGCCGTGCCATCGGCTTGGACGGCACGCCGCAAATCGCCACCAAGGCCCCGGACCATGTGTCCGAGGCCTTGGTGACGGTTCGCTTCGATGCGAATACCGACAAAGAACTGCCCTGGGAGTTCAAACCCAACCAGAAGCAAATCACGCTGAAGTTGGGCGAGACAGCCACGATCACGTATCACGCCAAGAACCTAAGCAATCAGCCTCAGAAGGGCATTGCGACGTTCAACGTGACACCGGAAAAGACCGGTATGTACTTCAACAAGCTGCAGTGTTTCTGCTTTACCGAGCAGACCTTGCAGCCGGGTGAAAGTGTCGAGATGCCGGTGACGCTGTTTGTGGACCCGGATATGGCAAAAGACTCGTTCGCCAGCGATGTGCATACCATCACGCTGTCCTACACGTTCTTCAAAGCCCTCGACGGCAATTTGCCCGAGAAGGCCGAGAAGCAGCTTTCACAAGCCCCGGCATCTGTCGGGGTGAACTAGAGTTTGCGATTTAAGATAAGAAAGAGGGTTCGATGAGCGCAGCCGCGAAACATCCATTCCACATGGTCAACCCGAGTCCGTGGCCCCTGATGGGCGCCTGCTCGGCTTTGGTCATCGCCGTGAGTGCGGTTTTGTATTTCCACAAAGTGCCGATTTTGGGCACAACGCCGGGCCCCTGGCTGCTGATCCCGGGTTTTGTCCTGATGATCCTGACCATGCGTTTCTGGTGGCGCGATGTGGTGCATGAATCGGTTGTCGAGCACGCCCACACCAACGAAGCCAGCGACGGCCTGCGCATCGGCATGGCGCTGTTCATCGCTTCGGAAGTGATGTTCTTCGTCGCTTTCTTCTGGGCGTTCTTCCACAACTCGCTGGGCTTCTCGACCAACATGCACCAGTGGCCGCCGGAAGGGATTACGGTTCTGGAAGCCTGGGACCTGCCCTTCTACAACACGGTCATCCTGCTCACCTCGGGCGGCACGCTGACGCGCGCCCACCTGTACGTCGAGGAAGGCAACAACAAGGCCGCCGCCCGCTGGCTGTTCATCTCGGCTGCCCTGGGCGCGATCTTCCTGGGCCTGCAGGCTTACGAATACGGCCATGCCGCATTCAAGCTGACTGACGGCATTTATCCGTCGACCTTCTACCTCGCCACGGGCTTCCACGGCTTCCACGTGTTCGTTGGTACGTGCTTCCTGTTGGTGTGCGGCGTGCGCGCCGCGAAGGGCCAGTTCACGGCTCATAAACACGTCGGCTTCCAGGCTGCGGCCTGGTACTGGCACTTCGTTGACGTGGTGTGGCTTTTCCTGTTCGTGTGGGTCTACTGGATCCTGGGCGAACCGGTGCGCAGCTTCGTGCACTAAGCCGCGACAACAGAGATCAAAACAAAAGGGCCGGTTTTCACCGGCCCTTTTTTTATGTGTCTTTGTCCGTGGCCTCTCTAATCCCGCCAGGGGTTATCTGGCCAACGGTCGTAACGGTTGGGAACGCCGTCACCGTCCCGGTCATAGTCATGTCGGTTGGGCACACCGTCGCGATCATAATCGCGCCAGCCACGATTGGGGTAACGGCCGCGCGGGCCATCCCAGTAACGCTCTGCATAAGACATGCGGAACGCATAGGCTTCGCGTGGGCCCCAGCGGTGCCAGCCGCCCCAATAATCGTAGTAGCCGTCCGCATATCCGAAGCGCACGTCACCCAGATCAATGCTTAAAGCCACGCGGTCGCGTGCTTGGGCAGCGGGTGCGGTCAGGGCGGCAACTGAAGTCAAGGCAACAGCGCCGATGATGGCACCAGCTAAAGTGATCATTCGCGTTTTCATAATGACCTCCTCTTGCAAACGGTAACGCCATAAAAACGCTGGCGTCGGCAGAATTGTTGCGCAGGTTTTAAGGTCGCGCCGCTGGTTTATTTTTGCGCAATCACAAAATTGCCGCGGTTTGATCACGTTAATGCCGAACAGCCGCTTGTGGCAGGATTGCGGCAAACACGGCGGCACCAACTCCGCTCATGCCAAAAGCGCATAGCCGTAACGGCGCAATAACGGTTGACCCTGCTTCACGACAGGCCCACAACCCAAATATTCACAGCGTGCTTTGAATGAGGTCATCATGGCCGAGATCACTCGCCCCACCGTGCCGCTCAGCACTGTCGCCTTGAAATGCTGCTGCCCCCGCTGCGGCGAAGGCAAGCTGTTCGATGGTTTCCTGACCATCGCCAAGACGTGCAACGTGTGCGGCTTAAGCTTCGAGGGCCACGATACCGGCGACGGCCCGGCCTTCTTCGTCATGCTGCCGTTGTGCTTGGTGATCGCCGGACTTGCGTTGTGGGTTGATACGGCCTTCGATGTGCCCCGGTTGTTTCACCTGATCTTCTGGCCGATCTTCATCATCGGTATATCGCTGATCTTCTTGCGTCCCATCAAAGCCGTGATGGTGGCGCAGCAATACAAACACCGCGACGTGGAAACCTACGACCAATCTGCGCAACAGTAACCCGCGTGAGAGATCATCCACGTACGCTGGTGATCTCGGCCCCTTCGCGCATGGTCTTGGTCACCGGCGTATTAGCGACGATCTCAAGCAGTCGCGCCCACTGTGCGTCGTCCAACGCCTGATCGGACTGCAAGATCCGATGAATGTGCGCCTTGCCTGCCTCATCCTTGCGGAAGCTTAAATTCACGCGCAGTTGGCCCAGGTTCCAGCCCTTTTTCTCGGCGTACATGCGCAGCGTAATCGCCGTGCACGCCGCAAGCGATGCCAGATAGTAATCGTATGGTGCAGGCCCTTTGCCCTGCCCGCCCATACGCGCAGGCTCATCGGTCACCAGTTCAAAACCGCCCACACTGATGTTGTGGACATAGTTGGTGCCGGTCGAGGTGATTTCGGCTGAGGTCATGGGTGCATCCCCTCATCAAAAAATAGAACTGCAAATACGGCGAGCACTAGAATTGCGTGCTTCGTGACACGCAATCAAGCCCATCGCACAGTGATAAAATACCACGCGGTTTGAGGCCGTGGCTCTGGTAAGTTCGCGGCCTTAGCCAAGGGTTCACATATGCAACATCAATTTTCACGCAGGCAAGCTTTAGTGGTGTCAGGCGCCGGCCTCGCAACAGCAGCCGTGAGCGCGCCTGCGCACACTGCACCAACCAAGGCCGCAATTGATTTCACTGATCCGGTCGCCGGCCACCGCGCCAACGTGAAACTGCGCGGCACATTGGGCAACGGCTGGGTCTGGCGCACCTACTGGGGCGACGTGCTGGCTTCATTGCCCGAAGGCAAACCGGTGCCGCTGTTCAAGTTCGAGGGCGTCATCAAAGCCCGCTGGACCGACAACGGCGATGGATCGAACACCGAACTGCTGTTCGATGTCTCGACCTATCGCGATTGGAATACAGGCCAGATCTTGGAGAAATTCCAAAACCCGCTGACAAACGAAACCAACGACGTCATTGGCGTGTGGGACGGCCCGACAGCCACCACCTACGGCCCCAATGGCCGCTTTGGGCCCGGTGCTGCATCGAAGCCGACAACACCCGTGGTGCTGCCCTGGCGCATCCAAAGCGGGCGCGCGTGGCTGGCGGAAAGTGCTGCGTTCGAGCGGCCGCATCCGCTGTCGCCCGCCGAATGGCCCAAGGCTTCGTCGGGGCCCAAAACCATGTCGGCGATCAACGTGAATATTTCGGGCGAGCTGCGCGATCTTGAAAACAAGAAACCTTCAGCGCCGCACGATCTGCAATGGACGTCCATGCGCTCGTGGCTGCCGTGGCTGGAACTGGGTCAGCGGCCTGGCTATGTGCTGACCATGGGCATCGGGCGCAAGATCAACGGGCCTGATGAACTGCCCGCTTCGGCACGCGAGATCATCGCCAAGCAGCAGCCCAATTTCATCACGGATGAACAGCCCTGGGCCGAGGCCCTGAGCAGTTGGGAGCGCTACAAGAAATTGCGCCAACCCTAAATCGCAAAAGCCTTAAACCAAAAAACCAAAACCGGTTACCCCTTGCGGAGTAACCGGCTTGGCCGAAAGTTTGAATGTAAATTCTAGAACTGGGGAGGAGTGGCGAGTGGGACCGTTACAGAACCGCTTCGCCATGTAGGTTTACATCCAAACCTTCACGTTCAACATCTGCCTCGACGCGCAGGCCGATGATCAGATCAAGTACTTTGGCGATGATGAAGGTGGCGATTGCGCAGTACACAATCACAACACCGCAGCCGTAAAGCTGGGTC
>JAEUKL010000337.1 GCA_016793005.1 Rhodospirillaceae bacterium
AACGTCGCACCGCCAGTCTCGGCCAAAATCTTCGTGATCGCCGCCGTCAGCGACGTCTTGCCGTGGTCAACGTGACCAATCGTCCCGATGTTGCAGTGCGGCTTATTCCGCTGAAATTTCTCTTTGCCCATAGCTCAAGTACCTGCCCTAAATGCTTCTTGGTTCAACGATGTGCGGGGGGCGACAAGTTGGAGCGGGTGAAGGGAATCGAACCCTCGTCGTAAGCTTGGAAGGCTTCTGCTCTACCATTGAGCTACACCCGCGCCGTAAGGCGCCACTCGCATTATGACCGGCAAAAAGGCGATGGTGGAGGGGGAAGGATTCGAACCTTCGTAGACGTGAGTCGACGGATTTACAATCCGTTGCCATTGACCGCTCGGCCACCCCTCCAGGGGACCCAGGATATTCCTAAGCAAAATCAAGGAAAACCAAGGGCGTGCAGGCCTTCTCGCGCGGGCACGGAAGTAGGGGGTTCGCTGTGCCTTGTCAACGCTTATCAGGCGCGTTACGTGCAGCGCATTATTGGAGCATCACATGAGTTCAAAAGGGCGGCACGGCCGCGATCACAAGCCGCATAAAGGCAGCGGGACTAAAGGCGGCCCCAGGCAACACGGCCCAGGAAAACCTGCGGCGAAACAACATTCTGCCCCCCATGACGGCCATCGCCGTCAGGACTTCCATAAAGGCCCCCGCCCCCAGAAGCCCGAACGCGAGCATCGCGGGGAGCACGCTGCAAACCAGCGCGGGGAACACCGTGGTGGCGGCGATCACACGGAAGTGTGGCTGTACGGCCATCACGCTGTCGCAGCCGCCTTGGCGAATCAGGAGCGGCGCGTGTTACGCCTGCTCGCCACCAGCGAAGCCATGGAACGTCTGCGCGACGATGCCTCAGTACCCCAAGGTGTTCTGAACCGCGCGCATTCCGCCTCGCGCAAAGAGATCGACAATATTGTCGGTGAACACGCTGTTCACCAGGGCGTCGCCATGCTGACCCGCCCTATCGATCATCACCTGGAAGATATTCTGGAGATCGCCAAGGAACGCGAAACCTGCTGCGTGGTTTTGCTGGACCAAGTGAGCGACCCGCACAATGTTGGCGCTATCTTGCGCTCGGCGGCGGCGTTCGATGCTGCGGCTGTTGTCACGCTGGACCGGCGCGCTGCGGCCGAAACCGGAGCCATGGCCAAATCGGCCTCAGGGGCCTTGGACCGCATCTCCTTCATCCAGACCACCAACCTCGCCCGCGCCATCGAAGTGCTGAAGCAAAATCAGTTCTGGGTCGTGGGCCTGGAAGCCGACGGCGAGAAAAAACTGGCCGAGATTGATTTAAAAGGCCGCATTGCCTTTGTGATGGGCACCGAAGGCGAAGGGTTACGCCGGCTGGTCCGCGAAAGCTGCGACCAGGTGGTGCGCCTGCCCATTAATGCCGCGTCGGAAAGCCTGAATGTCTCGAATGCGGCGGCCATCGCGTTATATGAACGCAGCCGGCAGCTTGGATAAGCACACGATCAACCTAATTCTTGCGTTTTGAGGCCCTGGGGCCTTATGGTCCCGCCGCGCCGTAAGACCGCTTAAGGTCTGGGCTGTCTCATGATGGAATCGCCGGTTTAGCTCAGGGGTAGAGCAACCGCCTTGTAAGCGGTAGGTCGTGTGTTCAATTCACACAACCGGCACCATTCCTGCCACAGTCACCGGTTCCAACCGCCCCCATATGTAGTATGCTATGGGCTGCCTGACTAATCAGGCGGCACAACTCTTGGTTTGTTTTTGTGGGTAGGTTTCAAACCTGAAATAAACAAAAACAAACAGAGATGCGGTTGAATAGCGTCTAATGTGTAAAATCACTGATAGATACCTAACAGCACATGACCTGCCTGTTTTGAGGACGCAGTGAATCCGGCTACGCCACATATTTTAGTCGTCGAAGATGACCGCTTTGTTCGCGAGCTTGTCGAGATTTACCTCTCGGCGGAAGGTTACCGCGTCACCGCGGTCGCCGACGGCATCGAAATGCGCGCCGCCATGGCACGTGCGCCGGCTGATCTTGTGATCATGGATTTGAAATTACCCGGTGAAGACGGGCTGACGTTGACCAAGTATCTGCGTGAAGCCCATCAGATCGGCATTGTGATCCTGACCACGCGCAATGATGCGGTTGATCGCGTCGTTGGGCTGGATTGTGGCGCCGACGACTACATCACCAAACCCTTCGATCAGCGCGAACTGTTGGCGCGCATTCGTAGCGTCCTGCGCCGATCAGCGAACCTGCAGCCTGCGGCAACGCCAGCGCCAAAGATGATGGGACAGCCCTGCGAAAATGGAATCTCATTCCATGGCTATCGCCTGGACCCCATCAACAAGGAACTGGTGGCTCCCACCGGAGAACGCGTGGACCTGACCAGCAACGAGTATAGCCTGCTGGAATATCTCGCCCGTAACCCCGGCCGGATCATGTCGCGTGATTTGCTGATGGACTTAGTGCTGAAGCGCTCGCGCGATCCGCTAGACCGCAGCATCGACGTGCTGATTACCCGCGTGCGGCACAAAATCGAGTCAGACCCACGCCGGCCGGCGTTGATTAAAACCGTGCGCGGATCAGGTTACGTGATCCCGCAAGATGCGGCGGTTTCGATCAACTAGCCGTATTCTGCCTGGGCACGCTTTCGTTTACATCTTCATCAGGGGTTGCAGCATCCGGGCAAATAGGCCGGTCGGCTTCAGCTCGCCGCGCGTTACAACCAAGCAGATGCAATCACCATCGTTGTCGGCGACAGGCTGGTGCAGCGTATCGGTGTCGGCCGTTTCCACATCGCCGCGTGCATAGCTGCCAAATGAATCGGCGTATCCACCGGCCAAGACCATGGTGAATTCCTCATCTGTATGGCCGTGATGCGGCATCCGGGTACCCGACGCGATACGCATCAGGCCAATCTTAGCGCCGTGGCCGTCGTCCAGAATCTGCGCATAGCGCACGCCAGGCCCCATCCAGCGCCACTTCAAGCTGTCCACGCCACCCGGCACGTACGCGCGTAAGGGCTGCGGCATCAAAAGATCGGCATCGTTGCAATTGGCCGCATCATCGAACCGCACATCCGTGCGCAGCTCAGTCTTGGCGTCGATCAGTTGCAACAGATCATCAGCCGACATCTTCACGGTGTGTGTCGGCGCTAAGGCCTCGATCAGTTCACCGCCAACGGCTTCGGCGGCTTGCGTCATCGACCGGCAGTGCGGGCACAACGCAAGATGCGTGGCCACAAGCACAGACGTCGGCTCATCAAGCGTGCCGGCGGCATAAGCCAACAGGGTGTCTTCGCTCGGATGGTGCAACATGGTGGTCATTCTTCGGTTTCTCCTAAAGCAACGCGAATCCGGCGCATGGCCAAACGAAGCCGCGATTTCACAGTACCCAAAGGAAGAGACAGTTCTTTGGCGATCTCACCGTGCGGTTTGTCTTCAAAGAACGACATCCTCACAACACAGGCCTGCTCTTCGGGCAAATCTTTCAACGCATTTCGAACCTGTGTGCGCATCTGATCAGCTTGCATGCTGTCATCAGGTGCCTGCTCCGGATCGGGCACGAATGCCGGATCCTCGGCATCAAACTCAGGACGACGGTTCTTACGGATCATGTCGATGCGCAGATTACGTGCGATCGTGAAAATCCAGGTGCCGGCCGACGCCTTCACCGGATCAAACATGCCAGCCTTACGCCACAGCGACAGCATGGTCT
>JAEUKL010000384.1 GCA_016793005.1 Rhodospirillaceae bacterium
ACTGGCGCGCGCGCCCAACGATGTCGATGTGCTGACGGCGCGCGCCACTGCCTATCAGGCGCTGGAGGATTTCAAGGCCGCCGAAACTGACCTGAGCGCCGCACTGGCCCAGCAGCCCAAATCGCAAGCGTTGTTGCTGCAACGGGCGAAACTACGGTTTATCGCAAACCGCTTTGCCGACGCCGTGAGCGATTTCAAAACCGCCGATGCCGTTCCGGGCACGGTCAGCAACGCCGCTCCTCAGAATGCCCTGTGGCTGTTCATGGCGCAGGATCGCATCAAGCAGAATGGACGCGATAAGCTGGTGGCGACAGCCAACATGCTGACCTCGCGCGCATGGCCCAGTGCGCTGTTCAGGTTCTTCCTGGGCGAAGTCTCGGCCGAGACGGTGATGGGCCAGGCCGGCGACGACAAATCGCGGGCCTGCGAGGCGCATTTTTACCTCGGCCATGCGGGCGTCATGCTGGGCCAGGCCGATCAGGCGCGCGGGCAGTTTGCCCTCGCCTTGTCGACCTGTGCACCCGGCAGCCTGGAACGGCTGAGCGCCAAGATCGAAAGCGCCAAGCTTCCCTGATTATGAAGCGAAATTAACGATTTAGGGCGTGTCCGCAGCGGGCTTGCTTTGCGTATACTGGTGTCTGATTTGTTAACCACCACAGACGCGCCGTGAGGTTGGACGAATTTCGCCATATTTCGCCGTTGGAATTGTGGCAATCCGCGAATCGACGCGGATCGGCTTGGTAGAAAAGGATTTCACCGTGGGTAACCGCATCGCCTTGGTTGACGACGACCGCAACATCTTAACCTCGGTCACCATGGTTCTGGAGACCGAAGGCTTTAAGGTCACGACCTATCGCGACGGCGCAGAAGCGCTACGTGGTCTGCAGGCCGATCCGGTGGACTTGGCCATTCTGGACATCAAAATGCCCCGCATGGACGGCATCGAATTGTTGCAGCGCCTGCGTGAGAAGTCGGCCATGCCGATCATCTTCCTGACGTCAAAGGACGACGAAGTGGATGAACTGCTGGGCCTGCGCATGGGGGCTGACGACTACATCAAAAAGCCCTTCTCGCAGCGCTTGTTGATCGAGCGCGTGCGCGCGGTGTTCCGCCGCGCCGAAGCGCAGAAGGGTGCGGCCAACGGCGGCGCCTTGTCGGCAGGTTCATTGCAGCGCGGCGAGTTGGTGCTGGACCCGGCGCAACACCTGTGCACCTGGAAAGGCCTGCCGGTAAATTTAACCGTCACCGAGTTCCTGATCATTCAGGCGTTGGCGCAACGTCCCGGTCACGTGAAAAGCCGCGACCAGTTGATTGATGCCGCTTATGGCGAACACATTTATGTGGACGACCGCACCATCGACAGCCACGTGAAGCGCCTGCGCAAGAAGTTCCGTGAGGTCGATGCCGAATTTTCGCATATCGAAACTTTGTACGGCGTCGGCTACAAGTTCATCGAAGCAGCCGCTTAACGTTTCCTGCGCTCTCCTGGGCGCAGCGGCTTAAAGGAGACCAAGGTCAACTTGGTCTCCTGCGAGGGGAATGGCGTGCGGGCCGGGTTCGAAGAAAAAACCGATGCAGAAGTGACTGAGCCGCAGCGCAGCCATGGCGTGCTATCGCCGCTGTCGTTGCGCATCTTTGCGGTCAACTTGGCTGCGCCCGTTCTGTTGGTGCTGGGACTGCTGTTCCTTGATGAATACGAAGACAGCCTGATCGCTTCGGAATTGGATGGCCTGCGGGTTCAAGGGGAACTGATTGCCGCGTCCATCGGCGAAGGCGCTGTGGTGGTCGAAACCGAGAACGCCGACTTCCCCAACTTCACACCCAACGGCAATTTACGCGTCCTGCAACAGGACACATCACGGCAACTGATTCGGCGTCTTGCCGGCCTGGCGCAACTGCGCGCGCGCCTGTTTGACCGCGACGGCAATCTGATTGCCGACAGCCGGCTCTTGCAGGGCCCCGGCGGCGAGGTGCAGGTGGTGGACCTTGAGCCCGTCGATGACGGCGAGGTGATGGATTATGTGCGCAATGCCTTTCAATCCACCGTCGGCCGATTTGGCTTTACGCGCGGCCTAGAGCCTTACACCGAGCGCGTGAATGCGCTGGCATCTGACTACAGCGAAGTGGGCCGAGCCCTTGAAGCCGGCGAAACCGGATCAGCGGTGCGCCTGCGCACCACCGATCGCCAGAAGATTCTGACGGTCGCTGTGCCTGTGCAGTTCTATCGCCAGGTCGTCGGGGCCGTGCTGGTCTCGCGCGATGGGCGCAACGTCGACAAGCGCCTGTTCACGGTGCGTGGCTCGATCCTGGCCATGTTTGGCTGGGTCTTGGGTTTGACTGTGCTGGCGTCGTTCTACCTGGCCAGTACCATTGGCAAACCCTTGCGCATCCTGGCCGAGGCGGCCGAGAAAGTGCGCATTGCCAAGACCAGGCGCCATTACATCCCAGATCTGACCACGCGGCGCGATGAAATCGGCGAATTGTCGGGCGCTTTACGCGAAATGACGGAATCACTGTGGTTGCGCCTGGACGCCATCGAAAGCTTTGCGGCCGACGTGGCCCACGAAATCAAGAATCCGCTGACATCTTTGCGCAGTGCCGTTGAAACCGTCGCTCGCGTGAAAGACCCCGAGCAGCAAAAACGCCTGATGAGCATTATCCTGGACGACGTCAGCCGCATGGACCGGCTGATTTCCGACATCTCCGACGCATCGCGGTTGGATGCGGAATTGTCGCGCGCGGAATTGTCGCCGGTGAAACTGGCCACCCTGCTGAATGCCTTGGCCGACATGCAGAATGCCACCGACAAGCCCGATGCGCCGCGCGTGGTGGTGGACACGCCCGATAGTGACCCCCTGACGGTGCCGGGCCTGGAGGGTCGGATCGCGCAAGTGTTCCGCAATTTGATTGGGAACGCCGTTTCCTTCAGCCCGCCGCGCGGCATTATCAATGTGAAAGCCTATCGCAATGGCCGCTTGGTAGTGGTGGAAGTGACCGACGACGGACCGGGCATTCCCGCAGGCAAAGAAAAGGCGATCTTTGACCGCTTCTATTCCGAACGCCCCGAAGCCGAGAAGTTCGGCACGCACTCGGGGTTGGGGCTGTCGATCTCAAAGCAGATCATCGAAGCGCACCGCGGAAGCATTATCGCCAGCAATCGCAACCAAAGCGAGCCCGGCAAAATGGGCGCGAAATTTATTGTGCGGCTTTTAACTGTCTAAGACGCCAGCACAAACGCCAACAGCAACGGCAGCGTCATAAACGACATGACAGTCGACACCAGCACAATGTCCGCAACATCGCTGGGGCTGTT
>JAEUKL010000403.1 GCA_016793005.1 Rhodospirillaceae bacterium
CAGCAGTTCGCGCACCTCTAGCGTGCCGCCGCTTTCGTGCCAGGCCCGCAACGCTTCGGGCAACGTGCCCGAGGGCAGCGCGCCCGTCAGGTCAGCCGTAAACCGCAAGCTGCGTACATTTGGCGTGAAGGCTGAGGGATCCTCCAGCAAAGGCGCATGCCAGTTGGCGGCATCGGCGGTCACATGCCACACCTCACCGTCTGACGTGCGCTCGCGCGTGACGGCCAGGGCGGCGGTTTCAATGCTGGCCACGGCTGTGTCGTGGCCCGGCAAGCTTACCGTCACGCCTGCGATATCGACGTCGATCTCGCTGATGCGGCCTTCGGTGCTGAGGGCCGGGCGCACCAATGCCTTGGCGGCGCTGATGATGCTTTGCGCGGCCCCTAAGCCCGTCACCTGATGATCGCCCGCCAGATCAACCGTGAACCGCAACGGCGCCCACGGCGCTGCCGAAACACGAATGGCCGGCGTGCGCCATGCCCATGCGGTGCTGGTGGCGGGGGCCGCCATGCGCCAGTCCGCATATGTCACAATCGCCTGGGCCGGAAAGCCGCTGACGGTTGGTTCGCTGTGGTCGATCACGTAGCCTGCGCGCTGCTGGGCTGCGATCCATGTGGCGGCTTGGCCTTTCAGTACTGCGGCCGCGCTGAACCATGCCGCCGTGTAAAGGCCTGCGCCCAGCACAACGACAATAGCGGCCCAGGCCGGGCGGGGAATTTGGCGTAATGAGGTGCTCATGGGCTCAACTTATCACTGGAACCAGTAAAAATCGAAATCGCATGGTCTCATGCATTGACGGCATTTGTGCGGCATGACACATGCCGGGCATGAGCAAATCCTACCCGACCGTTCCGCCCACCGATCCTGCGATCGATCCCAACAACTATTGGGTCTTCGGCTATGGCTCGTTGATGTGGCGGCCCGGCTTTGAGTACGTCGAGCGTGTTCCGGCCCTGCTGAAAGGCTTCAGCCGGGATATGTGCCTGATTTCGATTCATTATCGCGGCACAAAAGAAAAGCCGGGCATGGTGTGCGGCCTCAGTCCCGGTGGGGAATGCAGGGGCCTCGCGTTCCGCATCGCGCCCGAGAACGTGGAGCAGGTGGTCGGCTACCTCGATGATCGCGAGCTGATTTCCTACATCTACATTCCGCGCCATGTGCCGCTGACCCTGCAAAACGGGCAGACGGTTGTGGCGCGCGCTTACGTGGCCGATTCAACGCATGAACAATTCGCGGGCACGTGGCCCGAGGCGCAGAAAATCGCCCACGTGGCGCAAGGGGTGGGCAGCGAAGGCTCTAGCGTTGAGTACCTCGCCAACATTATCCAGCATTTGCGCGACCTTGAGATCCGCGACGAGAGCCTGGAGTCGTTATTGGCGAAGGTGCGTGTTAGTGGCTGAGGTGTTTCGCAGCTGCCGCCTGGCGCTTCAGCATTTCCGCATCCGCTGACACAACCTGTCCAAACAACGCCTTGCCGTAGGCAGGGCCATTTATGTCCCAGTTCAGCGCCCGGTGTGATGCGCCCGCCATGGTGTCGGCAAAGGCGATGTGAACAGCATTCGTATCCGATACACCATTGGCACCCATGGCCTCGATCAGGCGTGAGGCCGAACGTTTGGCAAGTGTCGCCACATAGGCGCAGTTGCGTTTGATGCGGGCGATGTCGGTAGGGGCGATGTCGCGGTTGGCTTGCGCCTCAACGCGCATATAAGCCATGTCGGTGTCGTAAATAGCTTGGGCCGCATCCACTTCGGCCGATGATTCCCCGACGCGCGCTTGCAGCGTCGGGTGGTCGGTGACCTTCGACGTATCAAGCCCGCTGCGGCCCGTCATGCTGGCGATAAAGCCCTCAAGCGCGCCGCGTGCCGTGCCCAACACGGGTCCTGCCACCGAGTAACCGAACACATCCAGCATCGGCAGATTGTAAATCCAGCTTGTGTTGACCTTTTGGCCCGGCGATTGGCGGCTGTTCAGTTCCGCAATGCGTGTCACGCGGTGTTTGGGCACGAATAATTCATTCACCACGACGTTATTGCTGCCGGTAGCCTTCATGCCGGGCGTGTACCACACGTCTTTCACCGTGTACTCGCCTTTTTTCAAGAGCACCATCACCAGGTCCGGCGGCCCGCTGGGTTGCGGCACCGGGGCCATCAGCGAACACCAACCGCAATGGTCGACGCCACTGCACCACATCCACTCGCCGCTGAGTTTGTACCCGCCGTCCACCGCCACGGCCTTGCTGCCGGGGGCCGAAGCAAATGCAGCTGCAACAAGCGCGTCAGGGTCAGAGCCCCACACTTCCTGTTGCGCTTCCACCTGATACTTACCCAGCCACCAGTTGTGGCTGCCGATGATGCCCGCCACCCATCCTGTCGAGCCGCAATGCTTGGCCAGTTCCATGGCAATGTCGGTGTGCGTGCCGAAGGGCAGTTCATGTCCGCCGAAGCGTGCGGGCATGCAGGCGCGCAGCGCACCCGTTGCAACTAAGTCCGCCATGGTTTCTTCCGGGAGGCGGCGCAAGCTTGCGCCCTTGGCGCGGCGCTCGATTAACTTCGGCGCCAGCGCGCCGACGCGTTTGACCAAATCTTCACCGGTGATTTTAGCAGTCGCAACAGACATCCGTACTCTCCAGAACTCTAAATTAAGCCTTTGTGCTCGATCCCGAGCAGATATTTGCCGTAGGGCACGCTGTTCGCGTCCCAGCCCATGGTAATGTGCGAGCACACACCTTTAAGATCGGCTTGATTGATTTGCGCGTCGTTGTCTTCATTTAGCCCACCTGCACCCAGGGCTTCCACCAACCGCGCCACGGCATTTTGCGCGAGGTACCCGACATAAGCGCAATCGCGCTGCAATTTCAGAATTGCCTCACGGGTTAAGCCCTGGCCCGTCAGCGCTGCGGCTTGGAGGCGCTGCACATGATCGGCGGCGATGGTGTGGGCCGCATCAATTTCCGCCGACGCATGCGAGGCGCGCATTTGAATGCTTTGCAGTTCATGGATTTTCGAGCCCATAACATTGCGGCGATGCGTCATGCCATCGGTGAAACTGCGTAAGGTTGCGCGCGCCAAGCCCAATGCGGGCCCAACGCCGGTCACGTTGAATACGCCGAACGTTTGCAGTCTGTAGGTGGGGCTGGGGTGAATCAAGGCCCCCGGGCTTTCGATGCGGTCAATCACATCGCGTGCGATGGTGCGCTCGGTGGGAATGAACACATCACGCAGAACAATGTCGTTGCTGCCCGAGGCCCGCAACGCAACCGAGCGCCAGTTATCCAGCACCTCAAAGTCACTACGGGGCACCAAGGCAAAACTGCGATCCGGGCCATTGGCCGTCTGGATCGGAATGCTGATCATGGCCCAGGCGGCTGCATGCGAGCCACTCGAGTATGTCCACCGGCCAGAAGCTTTGTAGCCGCCGTCAACGGCTGTTACTTTGGCTTCGGCAAAACCAAAGGCCGAGCATGCGATGGCATCGGGTGTTGTGGCCCACACGTCGTTTTGTGCAGCGCCTTCAAACTTCGCCAGCATCCAGTGATGTGTCGCGACGACGGAACACAGCCACGCGGATGCGCCGCAGTACTCGGCCAGCGCGGCCGAGATGCCCACCTGCGCGCCGTAGGGTAGTTCCAATCCGCCGAGCAATTTCGGCTGAAGGATTTTGAAAAATCCACCAGAGACAAGATCGGCAATAGTGGTGTCACACAGGCGGCGGTTTTGAAGGGCCGTTGCACGGCGCGCTTTCAGCGTCGGCCCAAGCGCATGGGCACGGCGGATCATCTCCGCTTCATCAAGGCCTTGCCGCTGTGTCCCGCCCTCGGGCATGAACGCCTCCCCTAATCTGGGGTGCATCCTGCCCTAAGGTGTTCACGAACGGGAGCCGAAACCGCCTCGCTAGTCGGGTTTCGAGCGTGAAAAAGGACTACTTGGTAATATTGTTTTCGAAGGCGCGGACGTCATCCAGGCCCAAGGCTTTGTTGGTCTCGCCCAAGCTGGCCATCTTGTCCAGCCAGGGGCGGGAATCGCCGGTGGCTTTCAGGTGTTTGAAGAATTCCGACACCTGACGCACCGCGACGCGGGCTGATGTGGACGGCCAGATCGTCAGCTTAAAGCCGATCTCTTCCAGTTCCTTCGCCGACAGAATGGGCGTTAAGCCCGATTCCGACATATTGGCCATCTGCGGGCCCAGGTTCAGGTCGCAAATCTGCTTCAACTCGTCCAGCGACTGCGGGCCGTCGAAAAACACGATATCAGCGCCCACATCAAAGAACGCTTTGGCACGTTCGGTGGCTTCACCCATGCCCAAGGGGCCGCGCGCATCGGTGCGGGCGATGATGACCAAGTCCTTGTCGCTGCGCGAGGCGACCGCCGCCTTTACTTTGCGGATCGCCACGTCGCGGGGCTCGACGAATTTGCCGTCCATGTGGCCGCACTTCTTGGGCCAGATCTGATCTTCGATTTGAATGGCGGCGGCGCCCAGCGATTCCATGCCTTCAACAGTGCGCTTTACGTTGGCGATATCGCCGTAGGCCGTATCGCAATCCACGATCAGCGGAACATCCGTCACTTGCCGAATGGCGCGCACGGTCGATTCCAATTCGCCGTAACCCAGTAGACCAATGTCGGGCACACCATAGCGCACACAGGCGGCCGCATAACCGCTCATGTAGACGGCCTCAAAGCCCGCTTGTTGGGCCAGCCGCGCATCCAAGGGCGTGCCGGCGCCGGGGGCGATAATCATGCCGGGCTTGGCCATCATGTCGCGGAATTTCTTGCGGTGTTTGCTCATCGTTGTTGTCGTCCTTCAGAGTCGTTCAAACTAAAAGTTTTTCCATGGCGGCGCGCAGGCGCGGCGGAATGGGGGTGGGGCGGTTCTCGGGGCGCTTCACAAACACGTGCACGAAGTGCCCGTGGGCGGCGCAGGCGTCATCGCCCGCAATGAAAATACCGACTTCGTAGCGCACCGATGAATTGCCCAGCTTGCCGATGCGTAAGCCCGCATCGACGATTTGCGGGAACTTGACCGGCTTATGAAAGGCGCAGTGCGTTTCAATCGCCAAGCCCACGGTTTCACCGTGCTCGAAATCCAGCCCGCCTTCGCGGATCAGGTATTCGTTAATCACGGTATCGAAATACGAGTAGTACTCGGTGTTGTTGACATGCTGGTAGACGTCATTGTCCCGCCACCGGGTCGGGATGGTGAGAAAATGCTTATAAGAAGCGCGCAGCGGTGTGGCGTCGGCCATGTGGTCCCCGGCTTATCGGTGATGTGTTTAGCCATCGTACCTTTGTTCAGCAAGGAATGGACAGAGGCCGTCCGGATACTGGCGCTCCGTAAAAATCTCAACGCGGCTATGCGTCTTTCACGGGGCCGTGGTACAATTCGTGAAGGTTATGCACTTGTTTTGGCCCACGTTTTGTATCCATGCCTGATCTCAGGCCTATTCTGTATATCAACGGACTGTTGCTGACGGGCCTCGCGGTCTTGATGCTGTTGCCCGCTATTGTTGATCTCGCGGTTGGCAATTCGGACTGGTTTGCCTTTTGGGCCTCATCTATCGCCACAGGTTTTTTCGGCTTTGCGCTGATCTTGGCCAATAAGCAGGACAAGATCGTCCTGAACCTGAAGCAGGCATTTCTGCTGACCACCCTGGCCTGGATTCTGATGGGGGTCTTTGGTGCACTGCCCTTCATGTTCGCTGAGGTCAGTCTCAGTTACGCCGGTGCATTCTTTGAAGCCACCTCGGGGCTGACCACAACCGGGTCCAGTGTGCTCGTGGGGCTCGACGACATGGCGCCCGGTATTCTGCTGTGGCGCGGGCTTTTGTGCCTGATCGGCGGGTTGGGCATCATCGTGCTGGCCATTGCCATTCTACCGCTGCTGCGGGTTGGCGGCATGCAATTGCTGCGTACGGAATCCTCGGACCGCATGGACAAGGTATTGCCGCGCGCCCGTGAAATTTCTGTGGCCACTGGCACAGTTTATCTTGTGCTGAATATTCTGTGCGCGTTCGGATACTGGTTTGGCGGCATGACCGGTTTCGAGGCCATTACCCACGCCATGACGACTGTGGCGACCGCCGGTTTCTCGACCTCTGACAGCTCTTTAGCGAAATGGGAGAGCGTCGGTGTGTACTGGAACGGCGCCATTTTCATGTTTTTGGGGTCGCTGCCGTTCACACTTTACTTGCGCGCCATCAAAGGCAACTGGCGCGAATTAGTGTGCGACGAGCAGGTAAAGCTGTTCACCGCCATTATTTTTCTGTGTTCATTCGCTATGGCTGTGTGGCTGGTGCAGCGCGGCGAATTTACGTTCTGGGCCGGTTTCGGCCATGCGCTGTTCAACGTGATTTCGGTCATCAGTACCACGGGCTACATGTCGACGGACTACGCCCTGTGGGGTTCGTTCCCCGTCGTGACTTTTGCAATTTTGCTTGTGTTCGGCGGCTGCACGGGCTCGACGGCCGGCGGCATTAAGATGATGCGGTTTGTCGTGCTGTGGGAAATGCTGAAGAACTACGTGCGCCAGCTCGTCACGCCTCATGGTGTATTCCAGCAACGTTTCAATGGCCGTCCTGTCCCCGCCGATGTTCCGCTGTCGGTGGTGGCGTTCGTGGCGGCGTATCTGGCGGCGCTGTTTATCATGACCCTGGCGCTTGCAGCCCATGGCATTGACCCCATGACGGCGTATTCGGCCGTCGCCGCATGTTTGGGCAACGTGGGGCCGGGCCTGGGCGAGATCGTGGGGCCGGCGGGGAACTTCAGAGCTTTGCCCAATAGTGCAATCTGGATTTTGTCGTGCGCGATGATCTTGGGCCGGCTGGAGTTATTCACCGTGCTGGTGCTGCTGACGCGTCACTTTTGGAGATCGTGATTCATAGCTCATGGTTCATATCCTTGTGGGGAGGGGATGAATGTGCCGCTGGATTACATACCTGGGCCCGCCGATTTATCTGGAAAAGCTGATCTACGAGCCTGAAAACTCGCTGGTGAGGCAAAGTTTATCGGCCAGACGTACACGCGTGCCCACCAACGGCGATGGCTCAGGCATCGGCTGGTATGGCGCGCGAGATTTGCCGGGGCTTTACCGCGAAACACGGCCCGCCTGGAACGATCCGAATTTGCGGAGCCTTGCGCATCAAATTCAGTCGCGACTGTTTTTTGCCCATGTGCGCGCTTCAACAGGCACCGCAACGTCTATCGCCAACTGCCATCCGTTTTCGTTCGGCAAATGGATGTTCATGCACAACGGCCAGATCGGCAGTTACGAGCGTGTGCGCCGTCCCTTGGATGCGATGATCTCGGACGACGTTTACAACGCGCGTGTTGGTACCACCGACAGCGAGGCGTTTTTCTATCTGCTCTTTAGTCAGAACGTCGACAAAGACCCCCTTGCCGCGTTGGCAAAAACCGTGGGCGTCGTGTTGCGACACATGGAGGCCGCGCGCATTACCGAGCCGTTCCGCATGACTGCCGCGCTGACGGACGGGGAAACCCTGTATGCGCTGCGCTACGCCACCGACCCCGATCCACCATCGCTGTTTTTCTCAACCGCCGGCGGGCCGCTGATGGTGGTCTCGGAACCTTTGGATGCCGAGGAAGGCAACTGGAACGCCGTTGAAAACGCACACATTCTGGTGGCCCGCCAAGGGGCTACACCGAAGGTGGTGTCGTTTGATCCGAGGGTGTGAATCAATATCTCAATCGTCATCCTCGGGCGAAAACCCGAGGATCCAGGGTAAAGCTCTCGCATGGTGCATGTAACCCCTGGACCCTCGCGTCTAGCGAGAGGGTGACACAGAGGTAAAAATAAAAACGGCGGACCATCAAGGCCCGCCGTTTTGATTTTCTAAGCGATAGTAAAGTTTACGAAACGACGTCCACGTTCATGCCGTCGTCCTTGGCTTGCAGAGCATCCAGCTCGTCCTGCACGCTTTTGAGCACGCGGGCGATGTAGGCCGCGCGGCGCTCGGAGCGCACTTTTACAACGTCGGCGGCGGGTTCATAGGTTTCAACGTCATCCAGGGCGAACACGCCCTTCTTCGCCGCCAGGCGCTCCACCGTATCCAGGCGGTCGCGCATCACCGACACTTCACCCATCAGCGTCAGGACCATCGAAATCAGCTTGTCGGTGGTGGTGTCGAAATAAACGGGTTTCTTGCCTTTTGCCGTGCGGGGCAGCTTTACGGGTTTTTTCTCATCGGCCATGGCGGCGGTACTCCTGAATAAACGCTCTATCTAATTGTGGGGCTCACTTTGACTTCAGCTCTACTTATTTCACAGCGACGTAAACCGGGAATGTGAAGTTCTCGGTCGAGTACGGCGTTTGGCCGTCGTCCCAGGTGCTGGACACTTGGTGCACTTTAAAGTTCTCGGGCTTGAAGCCCGCTTTGGTCACAACATCAACCATGTCCAGTTCGCGCAGTTGTCCATAGAAGTGTTCGTTGTTGTTGTAGATTTCCCATTCCCACAGGAAGCCTTCCAGCGGTGTCTGACCGTGAGCCTGCGGCAGGTCGAGGTGCATCATCACGCCGCCCGGCTTCAGCAGGCGATAGCACTCTTTCATGATGTTATAGATCGCAGGACGTGACGTTTCGTGCAGCAGGATGTGAGAGGTGACGAGATCAAAGCTGCCGTCGGCGAAATTCGTCTTCTCGGCGTTCTGCTGGCTGAAGTGTACGTTGCCACCCACGGCTTTAGCGCGGGCATGGCCGTAACGCAGGCAGGGCGCGCCCACATCAATGGCATGAAACTCGGTGCCGGGCTCTTGCGTTGACCAGTACGTCACCGAACCGCCGGCAGTGCAGCCCATGTCGAGCACGCGGGCCACCTTCATGTCCGGGTACTGCTTGCGGAAAAACTTGTGCAGGATGCGGCCCAGGCCGTCGTTTTCTTCGCCTAAGCCACCCATCGAGTAGATGTACGTGCCGCGGTCATAAATGGCGCCGGCGGCCAAATCGTCGGGGCCACTATCGGTGTGGTAAGCGCCTGGCTGCAGGTGAATGTCGGCCGCCGTGTGGTACTTGGGAACCACTACGTCGGGGTTTAACGTCAGCGAGCCTTTGCCCTTGGTGTGCTTGGCGCGGTCCATCAGATCGGGCAACTGGCGCTCAACGCTGTCGATCACCGAATCCCAGATCATTTCCTGGCTGTTGCGCTGCATGGCGCTCCAGAGCTGATAGAACGAGTCCTTCGTCATGACTTTGCGGATTTCGTGACGATCTTTGGGTTCGCGGCCATTGGCTTTCACGAAGGCCGGCAGAACGCGACCGAAGTAAGTGGGGAAGGTGCCGGGGAAAACCTTGCTGGCTAGGTGAACGCGGAAATCGTTCACGAACTCTTGGCGCGAAGCCTCGTCGTGATTGGGCTTTGCAAACATCGCGTGCATCTTTTGCGGAATCATGGCGTCTCTCCCACTCTGAAGACCGTCGAATGAAATCCCAGGATTCATATAAATCCCGGTCGGGTGCCGGCAACATCGTTTGTGGCGAGCCGGAGGGCTAGCCCCCTTTGGCACCCGATCACCTGTTGGTCAACTCGGCATACAACTTCGCGTTATATGCGCATCGACGCCTTGATTTAAGTCAACTGCGGCAAGCAGTTGGTGTGCGCCAGCGTGCACCTATTTCTTGCGCTTCTTCGCTTTGGGCTTAGTGGCTTTGGCTTTCGGCTTGGCTTTCTTTGGCGCGGGTTTGGTTGCCAAAGCTGGGGCAGACTTGGGCAGGTCTTGCGGTGCATGCAGGCGGAAGACGCGCTTTAAGTAACCGTCGCGGCGCTGGCTGCGCTCGGCTTCGACATTCGGCGGTGCACGGTAGGCCTCAATGTCGGCGCGTGACACCGTGCCTTTGGTATCCAGCAGGCGTTCGATCGTATCCATACGGTCAAACAGTACCGACACCTCGGCGGACAACTCGATGATGAAGGTCATCATCTGATCTACGGCTGGGTCCTGGAAGTATTGGGGGCGTTTGCCCTTCGAAACTCGGGGAAGGCGGATCGGAGCGTCGCTCATTGGGGATTCCTCTACACGCATTGGGACAAGGGAGCAGAGTTTCACGATCTGCCCAGCCTGCTCAAGTCGAACCTGTGTGGAAGGTCACCAGAAGAAAGCGGCATACAACCATGGCGGATATGTCCGCCATGATCACAGCCTATGCCTATAAAGTTATATGCAGCATTTAAACTGCAACGGTGGCGGGGTTGTAGCCAAAGAGGCCTAAAAACTCTTCGTTCTTGTGCTTCTTCTGGTCGTAGTTATCGACCTTCCCGCCTTGCAGGCGTTCTTGAGCGGCCCGCGATTGCATCTGAATGAAAGTTGCACGCTCGCGGCGGGCATTTTCGTAGCGCTGTAAGGCTTCATTCACCGTTTGCGCGGCCTGGAAGGCGCGGGCCAGCACAACAGAGTCTTCGATGCCGCTGGCGGCTCCCATGCCGAGGAATGGCAACATCGGGTGCGCGGCGTCGCCCAGCAGCGTCACTCGACCCTTGGTCCACTGCGGCAAGGGATCACGATCATGCAGGGCCCATTTGAAGAGAAGGTCCGGCGGTGTTGCCGCCATGAACGTTTTAAACGAGTCATGCCAGTCGTGGAATTCTTCAAGCAGTTCCGACACCGGCGAGCGCACCGACCAGCTTTCCACTTCCCAACCGCTCTTTTCTGCGAAGGCCACATAGTTCAGCATCGTGCCGTCGCGGATCAGGTAGCGCGCCAGGCTGTGCTTCACGCCGATGGCGGCCGCAGAGGCGGGTTCGATCTTGAAACCGGGCGGCAGGTTTTTCACCGGCACGAGGCCGCGCCAGGCAACGTTGCCGGTAAAGCGCGGGGGCAGGCGGCCCCACAAGGCGGCGCGCACTTCAGACTTGATCCCGTCGCAACCGATAACAACATCGCCAACGGTTTTCGCACCGTTTTTGAAGGTTACTTCAACCGTGTCACCATTTTGCTGAAAGCCCACAAACGCATGATCGAGATGAATGGCGCTTGGGTCGTTGGTGGCAACCGCATCGGCCAGCATGTTGTGCAAGTCGGCGCGATGAATTTGGTAGTAGTCCGCACCGTATTGCTTTTTGGGCAGGTCGCCGCGCTCCTGATCCACCAGCACTTGGCCGGTGCGATAGTGCAGAACCGCCTGCCGTGCCGGGCGCGATGCGGTTTGCGCCAGTTTGCCGCCCAGCCCAACCGCTTCCAGCGCGTGAGTTGCGTTGGGGCTCAGCGTCAGCCCTGCGCCGACTTCGCCCAGTTGCGGCGCCTGTTCGTAAACGGCAACCTTAAAGCCGCGGCGCTGCAAAGCCAGCGCAGCGGTCAATCCGCCGATGCCGGCGCCGATCAAAATGATTCGCGTATTCTGCATAACAACTAACAGCCCCAGTTAAACTCCATCGCTGCACACACCCCCATGCATGCAGCGAAGTCCTCTAGGCGCAGCATATCGCCGTCACCGGCCTCGCCAGCAACGCCCTCAGTATGCCTTACCCAATGGGTGAACAGCCGTTGGTTGTTACGCGATAACCGATATTCAGTTCGTGCGGGGCAAATTGCGCAAGTACGCGATCACGTCAGCCTGACTTTTGACCTCGGCATACTTCGCCTGCAGATCAAAAAGATTAGCTTCATGAGGGGCTTGGTGTCTGTCGCCAACCGCTTCGCGGATAACGATGGGAATGAAGCCGTGCTGGCATGAGTCAAGCGCCGACGCGCGCACGCACCCCGAGGTGCTCCACCCGGCATGCAAAACTGTATCCACTCCGGCCGCGGCCAACGTGGCGGCCAGATTGGTTCCGGCAAAGGCACTGGCGTACTGCTTGGTGATCACGACTTCATTCGGCAGAGGCTCCAGCCCTTCGACGAACTGGCCATAGGGGCTGCCGCGTTCGAAGTTCTTCAAAGCCGGAACCTTGCGGAAGAACACGCCGCCGTCGACGCCGCCCGGCATGTACTCAACGCGCGTGTGAACGATCAGAATGCCGGCTTTGCGGGCTTCCGCCAGCACAACCTTTGCCGCTTCGGCCGAGGCTTCAACGCCGGCATACAGGCTGCAGGATTTGTCGATGTAGGCGCGGGCAAAATCGATGTGCAGCAGGCAAGGCTTCTTGCCGAAGTCCAAGCTGCCGGCAAAACCGGCTTTGCCGTAATCCTGATTGAGAGCCTTGTCGCTCATGGTCTGATCTCCGCGAAATAAAATGTTCAGCGTTTGTCAGGCACCCTTATTTCAGAGTCAAGAAAGGCCGTGCTGCACGCCCTTTAGCTGGCAAGATGAGTTCGCCGGCGCGCTGCGTGGCCGCATATAAAAAAGCCCGGCGGACCGCCACCGGGCTTTTCTTGTTCTCAATGTTCAGGTCGCTGGGATTAGATGATCCCGCGCTCCTGGTAGTCTTTCATGGTGGCCGCGTTCATGCCCAAGATGCCGCCATAAATTTCTTCGTTGTGCTCACCCAGGTCTGGGCCGGTCCAGCGTACTTTGCCGGGTGTCGAGGACAGCTTGGGGAAGGTGTTTTGCATCTTCAACGTGCCCAAGGTTTTATCGGCCACTTCAATGATCGCTTCGCGCGCCTTGAAGTGCGCATCAGCCAGCATTTCCGGGGCGCGGTAGATCAAGCCCGACGGCACGCTGTTCTTGTCCATCAGGTCTTCCAATTCCTTCACGGTCTTGGTCTTGGTCCATTCGCCGATCAGGTCGTCCAGCTCTTTCTGGCGAATGCCGCGCGCGGTGTGCGTGGCATATTTTTCATCGGTGCCGAGCTCGGGGCGGCCCATGGCTTCGGCCAAGCGGCGGAACACGGTGTCCTGGTTGGCGGCAATCAGGAAGTTGCCGTCTTTCGCCGGATAGACGTTCGAGGGCGCCACGTTCGGCAAAATCGAACCCGTGCGTTCGCGGATGTAGCCCGCTTTGTCGTATTCGGTGATCAGCGATTCCATCATTTGCAACACCGACTCATAAATCGCTGAGTCGACGATCTGACCTTTGCCGGTGACGTGACGATGATGCAGCGCCATCAAGGCGCCCATGCAGGCATAGGTGGCGGCGGTTGTGTCACCCAGCGAAATACCAACGCGGCTGGGCGGGGTCGACGGATCGCCGACCACATAACGCAAGCCACCCATGGCTTCGCCGACGGCGGCATAACCAGCCTTGTGCGAGTAGGGGCCGGTTTGGCCGTAGCCCGACACGCGGATCATGATCAGGCCCGGGTTGATGCCCGAGAGCACGTCGTAACCCAGGTTCCATTTTTCCATGGTCTTCGGTTTGAAGTTTTCGAGCAGGAAGTCGGACTTCTTGATCAACTGTTTGATGATCTCTTGGCCTTCGGGCACGCGCGCGTTCAAGGTGATCGACTTCTTGTTGCGCCCGACAATCGGCCACCACAGCGATTTGCCGGCGGCCTTTTCACGGCCCCATTCGCGCAACGGATCGCCAAGCTTGGGTTGTTCGATCTTGATGACTTCTGCGCCGAAGTCGGCCATCAGCTGCCCGCAAAACGGTCCGGCCAGCAGTTGCCCCATTTCGATCATCCGTAAGCCCGTCAACGGGCCGTTTTCTCCAGCCATCATCCCGATCCCTTCGTGATTCCCAGTCTAAAACCTAGTCTAAACAATGCGTTTCCGGACATTTTGCCGGACACGAACGGCATCCTATATACGCATATTATGGATATGCTTTTTGAAACCGTGCCGTGAGCAGCGCCTATAGCGGGGCTGAACCACGCTGGCAAGCTATGGGTGCCATGCTGACTTGCCACTGGACTTACTTACTATCGGTCCGACTTGCCAGGGGCCGGGGTCGGTCTAGTATTCCACTGGACGAACAGATGCGGGCCGCGCGTTGTATTCCCTCCGGACAGGAATACATAACCAGCATGGCCAACACCGCACTGCAATATTTAAGAATTCGCACATTTAAGAAACCGGGAGTGCTCGACCAATGAAAAAGAAAGTCACGCTTGTTGAAGTGGGCCCCCGCGACGGCATCCAAAGCGAGCCTAAAATCCTGACCACGCAGGAAAAAGTCGAGTTTATCACGCGTTGTATTGATGCCGGCTCCACGCGCATCGAAGTCACCAGCTTCGTGAACCCCAAGCGCGTGCCGCAAATGGCCGACGCTGCTGAAGTGCTGGCCGCACTGCCCCGAGATGGGCGCGCGTCGTACATTGGCCTCATCCTCAACATGAAGGGCTTTGAGCGCGCCCGCGACGCGAAGTGTGACGAAATGGGCTATGCCGTCGTTGCGTCGGACACATTCGCGCAAAAAAACCAAGGCATGTCGTCGGCTGAAACCGTTACGGCCTGGCAGGAAGTGGGCCGTGTTGCAAAATCTGAGGGCTTTAAAACGTCTGTGACCATCGGTGCTTCCTTTGGCTGCCCCTTTGAAGGTGAAGTCTCGCCCGATCACGTTGTCGACATGGCCAAACGCTGCGCCGAAGTGAGCCCCGATGAAGTGGCCTTAGCCGATACCATCGGTTGCGCCGACCCCGTGCGCGTCACCGAGTTGGTCAGCCGCGTGAAGGCCGCCATTCCCGGTACGCCCATCCGTGTTCACTTGCACAACACCCGTAATACGGGACTGGCCAATGCGTACGCCGCCGTCATGGCGGGCGCTGATTTCCTGGATGCTTCAACCGGCGGGATCGGCGGTTGCCCGTTTGCGCCGCGGGCGACGGGTAATATCCCGCTGGAAGATTTGATCTACATGCTGAACCGCATGGGGGTCGAAACCGGCATGGATATCAACAAGGTGATCGCCAATGCCCAGTGGGTCGAAGACCGACTCGGTAAGCCGATCCCGGCCATGCTGGGCCGTGCCGGCGTGTTCCCGGACGTGGCCAAAAAGGCCGCGTGATAACCGCTTGAGAAACATCAATGCTACTGATCGGAAGCCGGTGGCATAAGCTGTAGCAATGCAAAGGGAATTACGCTACGGGAACGCCGCCTTTCGGTTGGGGGCGTAACTCAGACGTTTTCTGATTCGCCTTTGCCGGACTGTTTGACTAGGTTTGCGTTGACTGTGATCGGGCCTAAGGCGGGGGAGCCGCTTTGTCCGATCCCATGAGGCGAAAGCCCATTCCACAAATTTGTGTATTAGCGAGGGACGCGCGAGATCATGACGTATCGTTTGGGATGTGACGTTGGGGGGACTTTTACCGACCTCCTGCTGATTAACGAAGCCACCGGCGAGACCTATCGCGCCAAGACACCCTCGACACCGCACGACCAATCCATCGGTGTGATGACCGGCATCGAACGCATCTGCAAAGATGCAGGCATCGATGTGTCTGAAGTCACTGAATTCATGCACGGCACCACGGTTGCCACGAACGCCGTCCTTGAAGGCAAGGGCGCTGTCGTCGGCCTCATCGTGACGGACGGTTACAAGCAAGTGCTGCAAATCGCGCGTTCGTTCGTCCCCGGCGGTCTGGCCGGCTGGATCATCTGGAACAAGCCGTTGCCTTTGGCTCTGCTGGAAAACACCGTCGAAGTGAAAGAGCGCATTGGCGCCCGCGGCGACGTTGTGCGCGAAGTTGATGTGCAGTCGGTGCGCGAAGCTGTGCGCAAGCTGAAGGCCAACAAAGTTCAAGCCATCACCGTCTCGCTGATCAACTCGTTCGCCAACGGCGATCACGAAAAGAAGATCCGCGACATCGTGAAGGAAGAGTTCCCGGAAGTTCCGGTCAGCTTGAGCCACGAAGTGCTACCGGAAATGTACGAGTACGAGCGCACGCAAACTGCCGTCGCGAACTCGTACGTGCGCCCGACCGTCAGTCGCTACCTGAAGAACCTGGAAAACACCTTCTCCAGCCGCAAGATGAAGGCGAAGTACAAAGTGCTGCGCTCTGACGGCGGTTTGATGGCCTTCGGCGGCGCTGCTGATCAGCCCGTTGCCTTGATGATGTCGGGCCCCGCCGGTGGTGTTGCCGGTGCGTTGTGGGTCTCGCGTCAATCTGGCTACAAAAATCTTCTCACCTTCGACATGGGCGGCACGTCGACCGACGTGGCCCTGATCGAAAACGGTGAACCGCAGCTGCGCCGCGAAACCAAAGTCGGTGACGTGACGGTGCGTGCCTCTTCGCTCGACGTGCGTACCGTTGGCGCCGGTGGCGGGTCCATCGCCCGCGTTCCGGAACTGACCGGTGCCTTGCGCGTCGGCCCCGAAAGCGCCGGTGCGGTGCCGGGTCCGGCCTGCTACGGCAAGGGCGGTACTGAACCTGCCGTGACCGATGCCAACGTTGTGCTGGGTCACTTGCCGCCGTCGCTGATTGGCGGCGAAATGAAGCTCGACGTTGCGGCCGCGAAAGCAGCCTGCAAAAATGTCGGCGATGCCTTGAAGATCTCGGTCGAAG
>JAEUKL010000411.1 GCA_016793005.1 Rhodospirillaceae bacterium
CTGTAGGTGGCTCCGAGTGTGTTGGTGTACTCATCCCGCCCGCCCTGGACGATGATCTTGGGCGCTACCGAGGCATTCACTGAACGGCTGGAGCCCGACGAAATGCTGGTGACATCCAGGAACAGAATGGGGTCGTTGTAACGCTGACGGACGATGTTCAGCAGCAACTGCTGAGCCTCGGTTTGCTGAACGGCCTCGTTGTAGAGCGGGCGGCTGACCTGGATGGCGCGGGGCCCCAAGGGCGCACACGCCGAGATCACTGCCGCCGCAGCCGTAACGACAACATGCTGAACAAAAGAACGCATTACCTGAAAACTCCCCAAACCCAGGGGAGGTGTAGCAAATCTAACGCGCGAAAGGCGAGAGTTCTGCGTTCTTACTTTGGCGCGTTGATGCCTTGTTGCTGTAAACGCTGTTTGATGTCTTCAGGGATGCGGTAGCCCGACAATCCTTCGCGCACCAACTGATTGAGCGGCCCGTCCAGGTTCAGGTTGAATTCGATGGGGTAGCCACCATAGAGGCCTGGGTTTTTGCCTTTCAGGGTCAGGCCGATCCCCAGGTCCTTGATCACGTCGCCGTTGATATTGGCCGTAACCTCGGTGAATTCGAAGTTCTCCAACGCCTGCAGCAGGATCGTACCCCCGCCCTGGGCCAGGGCCGCGGGCGGCTGGGTCGGCCGGTACTGGATCGATCCGTTCTGGCCCACCAATTTTCCCTTCTCAATATATAGTCGACTATTTTGTAGCCGTAACGGGAGCGTTCCGGACAGCTTGCCGGTGGCGGTCAGGCCATCGGTGGTGAAGGCTTTCACCAAGCCCTCCAAGTCGACGTTGGCAACGTTCATGGCAAAACTGCGGGTGCTGCCATCAAGCGGCACAACAAAGTCGGCTCCCGTCACAGATCCTCCAGCCAACCTCATGCCGGCCTGCGACACCCGGGCCATCGTGTCGCCGTTCAAAGCAACCGTGATGTCACCGTTTTGGAACGGCACGCCTGCGACCAATTGGCCGAATGAGATGCGCTGGGGCAGGGCGGCTTTGGGGGGCCAAATCTGGTTCAGGGCCATGACGCTGTTCAGGCCGGTGACGGTCATGGACCCCAGCGTGAATCCGAAGTCGGCAAAGGCCAGTTTCAAGGTGCCGTCGAGACCTGCTTTTGAGGGGGTTGCCCGCAGGTCCAGCCCAAAGGTTCCAGTGGTGTTGGTCAGGCCTGCGATGGGCCCGAAGACCTCGATGAACGAGGGCTCGCTTGCCCAGGTGCGCGCAGGGATGCTCAGACTAATGACAGGGGGCTGATCGCTTTGTTGAGTGAAGCTGTAGTCGCCCACATCAACGTCACCTCGCGATAAAATATTTCCTTTAAAATCAATTGATTCAGAATCTATTGTAAGGTTCGACTTAAAGACAGCTCCGCGCCTGTCCAAGGCGCTGGGCCGGGTCGGACCGGGGGCTTCCTGCAAGACGGCTTTAACGGGGCCAGTGACCTTTTTACCGTCGATCGCAAGGTCTGCCGTAATGTCACCCAGGTGGGCAAACCCATGGGTCAGACGGCCGTCCGTGGCCGCCAGTTTGATGGCGCCCGTGCGCGCCGCTGTGCCGCTCGTGTTAGGACCCTGGCTGATGTATCCGGACAGGGTGATGCGTGGCAGGGTCAGCACGGCTGGGGTGGCCCCGGGGCTCGTGAGAATTTTGGGCAGGCTGCCGGTCATCACCATGTCGACCGCGAGTGTGCGGCTGGCACCCAAAACCAGGTTCACTTGCTGTGGCGATGATGGCCCGGTTTTGGGGGCATCGGTCAGCGCAACGCGGCTGACACCTGCGGCCACTGCGCTGCCCAGTTTCAAGTTTTCTGCTTCCGCAAACGCCTCGGACAAATCGAATGACAGCGACAGACCATCAAGCCGCATGGCTGCTGCGAACTTTGCTTCGGCACGGTCAGCCAGGGTCAACTTGGACCCCAAAACCTGGCCACTGATGCGGCCCTCAGCGACGGCAATCGGGCCCTTAAAGTCGGTGATATTCAGGCTTGCTGATCCTGCGCCACCGCCAAAAGAAAGCCCCTTGCCGATTAAATTCAATTGCGTGATATGGAAATCCTGCGGAATTGCCCCGCCCAGAGGCACATCCGTCCAGCCTTGAACCTCAGCCCGAAGGTCGACGCTGCCGGTTTTCAAGGTCAGCGCGCCGTCTACGGTGGCTGTGGGGGTGGCTTTGGTCTGATCCAGCGTGAATAAAAATAGTCGGCTATTATTTCCCTCCAGTGCGAGCCGCACAGGCGTATCGCCCTTTACGCCCACCGCCGCCAAAGCCGGTGGCGGCGTCACCAAGGCCAAAGTCAGGTCGGCGCGGCTATCTTGGGTGCGGGCCCCGTCCGCGTCGAACGAGACCGACACGTTGCCCTCTCCGGACAGGCCTGTGGCCAGGGTCGGCAGGTTGAGGCCGCCGAGCTTGTAGGTGACGCTGCCGGCCCCTTGGGCAGCTTTGCCGGGGGCCTGAACCATGCTGGCCCCTGCCGTGATTTGCACGTTGTCGCCGGCGCTGTTCAGGGTCGCATCCAGGGCGCGGCCTGTCGCGGCATCATTGATGAATGTCGCGTTTAGCGTGGTCGCGATTTCGGTCTCCGGCAGCCCCAGGATCAGCTGTGAGTTTCCGACGACCAGTGAGCGCAGGTGGAAGGAGGTGGGCTGACCCGGCTCGGGCGGTGTAGCGGCTTGCGGACTTGGCATGTCTGCGAAAGGCGGCCGTGGGTAGATCTGCATATCGCCGACGGTGATGCGTCCATCAGCACTCCAGACCAGTTTGGCCTGCAGCCCGTCGATGCGCAGCGCATCGATGCGCTTGTCGGTCCGCAGTTCGCCGATGGAAAACGCAATGTCGGCCTCAGCCAGTTTCACGGCCCCACCCAAGGTGGACAGATTGCGCACGCTCACACCATCCAGGCCCAGTTTGGCGACATGCAATGTGCTTGGCCCGAAGCCGCGTTGCTCCAGCATCTTGGCCGTCAAAACTTCCGCGATGGGCGCCGCGAAGACAGTCGCCAGCCCTGCCAGCAACAGCACGGCCGCCAACGTCCACAACAAGCCTTTGATGGTGTACCGAACCCAGCGGTGCTCAAGCATCGGATAACCGGCGGGCAGGGCGGGTATGAACAAACGCGATCATCGAAGTACGTGGCATGGTATTATGGTGGTGGCGGTATGCGGCAAAATTGAGGACGGCGGCTTCAAGATTTTGGCAACACATCTCGGCTATGACATGCTGGGCTATAGCGCGTGCCGCGCAGGGGCGCCATGCAAGCGCCTGACGCCTTGAAATACTTAATGTTTTGACGTGGGGTAAATTTAACCAATGATGCCGACGGCTGTCGAATCTGGGTTCGAGGCGGCGTTCTGGTTCATTGACCGGGCGTTGAACGATGGCGAGACGCTGCAGCCGCAAAAGCTGCAACTGCTGCTGTTTCTGGCGCAAGGGTATTTTGGTGTCGCGCATAGCGGTTTGAAACTGATGCCGGCGACCTTTGTTGCGGCAGAGAGCGGGCCCATCGAGCCGACATTGTATCGGGCTTTTTCGCGCGGCAAGCCGGTGATCGACTTAACGCCCGTCGAAGAAAAACCGGCACATTTGATGGATTCCATCTGGCGCCAATTTGGCGCGCTGTCGGCCGACAAACTGACCAAGCTGATCAAGCGCCACCCGCCGTATATTGAAGCCTTCGAAGCGGGACCGATGACCGAGATTTCGTTTGCGGCGATGGTTGCATTCTACGGCGATCAGGGTTTAGTGCGTCGCAAGAGCGCCGAGCCATCTCCTTTCGAGGGCCAGCCCAACAATGGCGGCTTCGATGCTCCCAGCATCGAGCGTGTGATGCGCCCCAAAGTGGCGCGCAACGCCGAAGGCAAGCCCGTCAATGTCTCGGCGTGGTCGCCGAAACGGGTGGGCTAAGGTGCAGCGCATCACATTTCGCACCTTCATTGCCGGGCTCTGCTTATTAATTTAATACGGCGCGTAGTTATTCCCCGGTGCGCATCCGGTTTTGATTGCGCCGTTCGCTCGCAGTTGCTACCAAAAATTCAGTTGGATTGCGCGAGGAACTGGCGATGGATCACACGACACAAACTTCGGCACCGCGCATGCAGTCCGTGCCGCAAGCGTTTGTTTCATTGTTCCTCGGCAGCGCGCCCGACTGGTACAAACTCACGATCCTAGGCTTTCTGGTGCTTAATCCCATCGTGTTGTTCACGTTGGGGCCGTTCATCGCCGGCTGGCTGTTGCTGGCGGAATTCATCTTCACACTGGCGATGGCGCTGAAGTGCTATCCGCTTCAACCGGGCGGCTTGCTGGCGCTTGAGGCGATTTTTCTGGGCATGGCTTCGCCCGAAATCGTCTATCGCGAAGTTGAACTGAACTTCCCCGTTCTGCTGCTGCTGATGTTCATGGTGGCGGGAATTTTCTTCATGCGTGAACTGCTGACGTTCGTGTTCACGAAGCTGTTCATCAAAGTGAATAGCAAAATTCTGCTAGCGCTACTGTTCTGCTGCGCGGGTGCGTTGCTCTCGGCATTTCTGGATGCGCTGACCGTGATCGCGGTTGTGATTACGGTGGCCACGGGGCTTTATGGTGTGTACCACGCCGCTGCATCCTCTTTTACCGACATTGATGATCCAACAACCACCGACGACAATGATCAACGCCGTGCCGACTTAGAACAGTTCCGCGCCTTTTTACGATCCATCGTGATGCATGCTGCGGTGGGCACGGCCCTTGGTGGCGTGTGCACGCTGGTGGGTGAGCCGCAGAATCTTTTGATCGGTAAAGTGATGGGGTGGAACTTCGTCGACTTTTTCCATCACGTATCGCCGGTGTCCATGCCGGTGTTGGCCACAGGTCTTGTCACGTGCTGGGCAGTTGAGCAGTTCAAGGTGTTTGGTTTTGGCGCGTCGATGCCTGTGTCAATCCGTTCGATCATCACCGCGCACGATATCGAGCAGGGCAAGACCCACGACACGGCCAAAACCATCCGGTTGTTCTTCCAGGGAATTGCCGCTGTGTTCCTGGTGTGCGGATTGGGTTTACACATTGCCGAGGTGGGCTTGATTGGCCTCAGCATCATCGTGTTCGCAACGGCTTTTACCGGCATCGTCGAGGAAAAGCGCATTGGCCCGGCCTTCGAAGAAGCGTTGCCTTTTACCGCGCTGCTGGTTGTTTTTTTCGCCATCGTGGCCGTGATCCACGAACAGCACTTGTTTAAGCCTGTGATTGACCTGGTGCTGGAACAAGATGGCCGCCATCAGCTGGTATTTATGTACGTGGCTAATGGTTTGCTGTCGGCCATCAGCGACAACGTGTTTGTGGCGACCGTTTATATCAGCGCAACCCGAGAAGCCTTCGAGGCTGCCCAGATTGACCGTGCGCAGTTCGATCTTTTGGCTGTGGCCATCAATACCGGCACGAACATCCCCAGTGTGGCGACGCCCAACGGCCAGGCAGCATTTCTGTTCCTGTTAACGTCATCGCTGGCGCCTTTAATTCGCCTTGGATATGGGCAAATGTTCTGGATGGCATTGCCCTATACCATCACCATGTCCACAATGGGCTATATCGCTGTTCTGTACTGGCTGTAAGAGAGCCCCCCGCCATGATGTTCGCCCGCCGCTTTGCGCTGTCCGCTCTTGCGTTGTGTGCTTACCTGCTGTCGTTCGACACGCACGCCCAGGCCTTCCGCCCGCACGAGCCGTTGGATCCCGCAAAGGCGCAGTCACTGCCCTTCACGCCCATGAGCATCACCACCGCCAAGGGCACGGTCAATTTTCAGGTGGAAGTTGCCGACACTGATCAGCGGCGTGCGACCGGATTAATGCACAGAACCGAACTCGCCATCGACAAAGGCATGCTGTTCGACATGAAGCGTACGGGTGTCGTCAGCTTCTGGATGCGCAACACATTCATCCCGCTGGATATGCTGTTCATTGCGCCCGACGGTACGGTGCGCAGCATCGCCGAAAACACGGTGCCCCATAACGATGCCGGGGTCAGTTCGAAAGTGCCGGTGATGGCGGTCCTGGAATTGAAGGGTGGGGCCGTCAAGGCTTACGGCATTCAGGTGGGTGACAAAATCACCCACGCCATTTTCAAGAAGTAGCCGCAACTTTAATGATCACCCCCCGTGAAAACGGGGTCCATGTATCAGTGCACGTGACCGAGATATGGATTCCCGCTTTCGCGGGAATGACATGAAGTGCGTGTTATTTTTTCCGCGCCGTTATTTCTTTCTCGCTAATGTTAAGCCGTCGCCGATAGGGATCATCGAGACGCTTACGCGGCTGTCGGTGGCGAGTTTCTCATTGATGGCGCGGATGGCGACGGTATCAACGCTGTTGTCGGTGATGTCGATCACCGCGCCGCCCCATAAAACGTTGTCGATGGCAATCAGCCCGCCGGTACGTACCAGTTTCAGGGCGGCTTCGTAGTAAGCGTCGTAGTCGGCTTTGTTGGCGTCGATGAATGCGAAGTCATAGGTGCCGCTTTCGCCTGCGGCGATGAGTTTGGCCAGACTTTCCGTGGCAGGGGCCAAGCGCAGGTCGATTTGGCCGGCAATGCCCGCTTTCGCCCAATGCTTGCGCGCGATGTCGGTAAATTCCTTGCTGACATCAAGAGCTGTCAGTTTCCCATTCGGGCCCATGGCTTTCACGACGGCCATAGCGCTGTAGCCCGTGAAGGTACCGACCTCGAGCGCCTTTTTTGCGCCGGTCAATTCGACCAGGAGGGCCATAAAGCGGCCTTGCTCGGCGCCGATTTGCATGCCCGCCGCCGACAGCGGGGCTGTTTCAGCGCGTAAAGCCTTCAGATCTGTATCTTCGTGCGCACCGACACGGCGAAGATAGGCCGACAACGATTCAGACAAACCCATCGACGTGCGGGACATGACAACTTCTCATCTAATGATGCGGGCACAAATGAACTTCGACCGTAAGGTGCGCGACCTTCAGGTGTTGATCAATCAGGGACTTGTAGTGTTCCGGCGGGCGGGGGTGGTCGGTAACGATGGAAATTGTACCGGCCAGCGTTGCAGGGGCGATGTACCACAAGTGCAGATCGGCGATGCGGTCCTCTGAGTTCTGCTCAATGGCCTCGTAGACTTCATCGCGCATTTTCTTTGGGGCTTGGTGGTCCAGTAGGATGGTGCTTGTGTCGTGGATCAGGCCCCATGACCACTTCAGGATCAAAGCAGCGCCCACCAAGCCCATGAATGGGTCGAGCCAGATCCAGCCTGCGTATTTTCCGGCCAGCAGGGCTGCAATCGCCAGAATGGATGTGACCGCATCGGCAATAATGTGCAGGTAGGCCGCCCGCAAATTATGATCGTGATGATGCCCGCCGTGATCATGACCCCCGTGATCATGACCATGATGATTATGCCCGTGATGGTGCGCATCGGCCGCGCCGATATGCGGCGGGTTCAGGATAACGGCGCATACCGCGTTCACGATCAACCCCGCCACCGCCACCAGGATCGACTGGTCAAACTCAATCGTGCGCGGGGTGATCAGGCGCGCTGTGCTTTCCCAAACCATGAAGAATGCTGTG
>JAEUKL010000417.1 GCA_016793005.1 Rhodospirillaceae bacterium
TACAGCATGTCTGCTGGCGGCAGTTGGTCGAAATAACAGCTGAGTTTTACCGCGCTGTTTTACTGAAGCGGCAGATAGATATCCGTCACTGCTTGGTGTTCCGGCACATCGGGGTAGAAGGCCACGCGCTGGCAATACAGCGGAAAGTCGCGCGCATCGGCCCCGCTTTGGGGCAACCACTGCGCATACAGATACATCACCGCATCGCCAAACGTGGCTTCACTGCCGACGTGCCGTAAAACGGCGCAACGTCCGGCCGGAATCGTTTTCATCACCAGCCCCACATCCTGCGCCGTAATGTCGCGCGCTGTGGCGACGCCAAGATCTAACTTGAATTGATCCGGCGGCGTGGCCGTTGGATCATCATAAAGAATATTGTACGTGGCGCTCACCTTCGGGCTGAGACCGACCGATTTGCGCCACGCGATGAACGCGCGGATCGTATTGCCGATCTGCGTTGGATCGCCGCGATGCTCCATCACCGCCAGGCGTGTGGCAGGAACCTCAACAATTTTCACCTGATCAGGTTGCCAGTGTTGCTTCATGTGCGTTGCTTTGATGTCTGCGAGGGGCTGAAGAATATTCTGCCAGGTGTGCCACTGGGGCTGGCTGCGAAAATCCGACGGGGTTTGGCCGGTGAGTTGCTTGAAGGTCCGCGCGAAAGCTTCCGGCCCCTCGTAGCCCGCGCCCAGCGCGATTTCGAGCACGGACAGTTGATCGCGATATGCAAGCTGATACCCCGCCCGCTTCAGCCGCACCAAATGCACATAGCGATGCGCACTCACGCCGAACTGAGCCGCGAACTGGCGGTGAAAATGAAACCGCGAGAATGCCGCCACAGCACTGAGAGCCTCGGCACTCAAATCACCTTCCGTATGCGCTTCGATGTAGTCCAGCACCCGCTGGAACCGGGCGTGGTAAGGCGAACGTGCAATTGCTGAAACATCATTCATGCGCGCAGTATGGCGTGCGGCCCCGAGATTGGCCTGACGGAAATTGCGAAAGTTTCAGACATAAAATGTTTCAGACATAAAAAAAGCCCCGCAAATGCGGAGCTTGGCCTAGCCGCAGAATCGCAAGCGGCTTAGTGCATCATGCCAACGGCAGTCGTGACTTCCGGCGGCCCCATCAGCGCTTGATTGAACTCGTACTCAGCCACGTTGCGCTCGGCCTGGCTGGGCGTCACGGTCGGGCCAGCCAAACGGCTATAGGCGGCTTGGGCTTGCACGATTGTAGTGCCGACTTCACGGCTGACGAACACACCCGAGAAGCGCACCACCTGATCGGCATACACGCGCCCGCGGCGGGCAGGCCGGGAGAAATCAAAATCGTCGGTTTCGTTGAACGCGCGAAAATCTTCGCGACCCTGAGCCGCGAACTGCGTGTCGATGGAATCGACTGATTGAAATGACGTCGCGCCGGAGCCGCCACGCACAGGCGACATGCGCTGCGTGGAAGCAGTAGAAGCAACGTTTGTATTGACCACGGTAGCCGTGCTCATCGCAGCAAGTCTTCCAGACTTTGCGGTGAGCCACACGTTCTGTATGGCAACGAAAACGCCAACACCCTTCGGGTCCTAGCGCGAGCCTTCTTGCACACCGCAAAAATAAGGCTGCTATTGCAGTGTGTCAAACAACCATATCGGTTCTAAAGGAGTGTTAACAAAACTCTGTCTGCGGCGGGTGGTTGTATGCGTGACCTCAGGCTTAGACCCTGTTTTTGTTGGCTTTTTTAAATGCTTTACGGAATGGTCACGGCCCCGTATGTGACGGCATGACCACCCCCCATCTGCATAAGCTCGATTTTGGGCCCGAAGACCTGCCGCCCATATCGCCCCTGGATCTGCGTAAAGCCTGGCGCGCGGCCCACGTGGCTGCCGAAGTCGGCTTGGCCATGGAACCGGGCGATGTAGAGGGCGTAACCTTCCGGCACAGAAACGGGGCTGAAACCAAGTTTGTTTTCGCCGATATCGATGCGGCCTGCTGGGCAGCGGCCGTGGACCGCACCTATGACCTGCGGACCGTAACGGGCCTCTCGCTGCTGTTTCGGCTGTTGGCCCTGATCGCACTCATGGCCGATGCACAATGGCTGCGGCCCTTCTTCTCGCTGACGGCAAAAGACGGTGCGAGCTTGGATCCGCTGTTGCTGTCCACGGCAGCGAGCCAGCCTTTGTCCAGCGGGGCCGGGTTCAATGCCCTCAGTTTCAAGGCCGCCATGGGGATCGGCGAAGCGGCGAAGTTGCCTTCACCTGCGGCAAAGCCCAAGGCAAAATCCAAGCCCACGCCGACAAATGCCAGGAGCCCTCATGGCAGCGCGAAAGCCAGCCGCAAAAAGCAAACCAAAAGCGGCACCCCCAAAAAAGGCCAAAGCAAAAGCGCCAAAGGCAAAAGCCGCAAAACCCAAAGCCGCAAATCCGAGCGGTAAAGCGGCTGCACAGTTTATCGACAAGCGTATTCGCGAGCTTGGCCCTTGGCGCGGTGAAACCTTGGGCCGCATGCGCAAGCTGATCCTTGAAGCTGCGCCGGGCGTGATCGAAGAAGTAAAATGGATGGGCACGCCTGTCTGGTCGCACGGCGGCATCATCTGCACCGGCGAAGCCTATAAGCAGGTGGTGAAACTAACCTTTGCCAAGGGCGCCAGCCTGCCCGATCCCAAGCGCCTGTTTAATTCCAGCCTTGAGGGGAATACCCGGCGCGCCATCGACATCCGCGAAGGCGAGGAAGTCGACGCCCGCGCCTTCACGACGCTGATTAAGGCGGCCGTCGCACACAACAGCCAGCCGAAGAAACGCTAGCAGAAAACAAACCCCAGACCCGGCTTAAGCCTGCCCCCGTGCGGGGACGACGTGGCAGCGGCGTGCTGCACGGCGACAGAGCGAAAACCAAATCTGGGGAATTGTCAGCGAAACGAAAAACCGGCGAGAGACCCGCGGTTAAAGCCGGTCGTGTTATCCGCGAGGCCCGCGTGGCGCTTCATAAGCCGCCCGCGAACCTCGCGTGTCCTCTCCAGGACTTCTAAAAATGTGCGCGCGTGAACTAGGCGACTTGCAGCGCCATCGCCACCAGCGACCACAGATAAACGACGAACAACAGGCCCAATAACGCCGAAGCTTCTTTCAGATAAGTCACAGCATCCATGTTGCGTACTCCTGCTTTGCTTGCGAGCCCGCGCTCAATCGCGATGACAGGGCCCATATGTTCTGTTTTTGTTCTCATCGAGGCAAAATAGAACATAACAGGAACATTGTGTCAAGCAGGTCTCAATACAACAGGATTCTGTGGCAGTTTTGAGCCAGATTCGGGGCATTTCGCCCCAATTCCATGACAAAGCAGATAGGCGGCTGGGGCCTATTTTGGAAAAGGTTCGATATGGCAAGCACCGGTACGGCCGTAATAGATGGCGCACGCCCCGGTGATTGAGACCAGATAGTCCACGCACCCTGCCGCAGCGATGCGGGCACAAAATTCGCGGTACTTGATCGCGCCGCTTTGGATTGCGCGGACCGCCGCCTCCACCCCTGGGGCCGAGAATGCAACAGCCGGCTGCGGCGTTTCATGAGCCGGGGTTACGACCGTAGTCCCATCGGGCATGTAATACACCTTCTCGGACCGGATCAGATCAGCCCGGTAGCGCTCAACGCCGGCGGCCATCAGTTTGCCCACAACCTCGGGGAACGTTATCCGTTCTTGGTCAGAGCCCTGTGTGCACTCCGTGACGACGGTTTCGATGGGGGTGGCCATGGTCGTACTCGGGGTCTACTTCAGGGGTGGCTTGGTCAGACCGCCAACGTGTGCGATCTCGCGCAGCAGGCTTGTAAGCGCCACCCGCTCAAGGGGTTTCATGTGCCCGAAGAACTGCTCTTCGTTCTGATCCGCCAGAGCCGCCAATTCAGGGACAAGCGCCCGGCCTTTTATGGTGAGGCCCACCGACTGATAGCGGCGATCCTCGGCGCTGGCCGTCCGCACCAGAAGCGCTTTGGCCTCCAGCCGGTCCACCAGCTTTGAAACAGCCCCTCGGGTCAGGCCCACCGCAGCGGCCAAGTCACTGGGCGCCATCTCAGGCTGATCGTATAGCCGGCGCATCAGCACCCACTCGGCAACCGTCACATCCTTGGCCTCAAGCTTCAGGGCGAAGGCATGGCTGACCTGGTTGGAGACCGCGCGCATCCAGTAGCCCAGGTGGGCCGTGAGCGGACTGACGGTGGACGGATGTGTCATGGGCAACCGGTTTCCAATTAATTTCCTAGGAAACTATATCCATATAGTTATCTAGTCAACTATATGTTCGGCTGCCATGTCGCTCGAAATGACGCCCCAGGTAAAGTCATAAATCACATTAAAATAAGATTCTAATATGCTGTTATTATTTATTTTTATAATCTGGATAAGGATAAAGTGCCCGCCGTGTTGCACTCTTCCGTTGCACGAAATGCAGGCCTGACTTATCCCCAAGACATGGACATGAAACGCGCCCAGCGCCTCTCAATCGCACCGATGATGGACTGCACCGACCGGCACTTCCGGACCCTGGTGCGCCTGATCAGCCGTCATGCGCTGCTCTACACCGAGATGGTGACGGCGAACGCTTTGGTGCGCGGCCGCGACCCAGAGCGTTTCATCGCCTATGCCCCGGTAGAACATCCGGTGGCTCTGCAGTTGGGCGGGTCTGACCCTGCTCTGATGGCAGAGGCTGCTGCGAAGGGTGCCGCCGCGGGCTATGACGAGATCAACCTGAACATCGGCTGCCCTAGCGACCGGGTCAGTGCCGGCCGGTTTGGGGCCTGCCTGATGTCCGAGCCAAGATTGGTCGCGGACATGGTACGGACCATCAATGACCGACTGGGCGGCAAAATCCCAGTCACCGTCAAAACCCGCATCGGGATCGACCACCAAGACAGCGTCGCCTTCCTAGACGACTTTGTGGGTACGGTCTCGGCCGCCGGCTGCGACACGTTCATCATCCACGCACGTAAAGCGTGGTTATCGGGCTTAAGCCCCAAAGAGAACCGCGAGATCCCGCCCCTGGTTTATGAACGGGCCTACAAGCTCAAACGCGATTTCCCGCAGTTCACGGTTGCCATTAACGGCGGCATCAAGACCGTGGCCGAGGCCGCCCAGCACTTGACGCATGTGGATGGCGTGATGATTGGCCGGGCTGCATACGAAGCCCCTTATGCCGTACTGGCCACCGCCGATGGCGCCCTGTTCGATGACCCTCATGCGGTTCCCTCGGAAATCGAAGTGGCCCAGCGCTACTTGGACTACGCCGAGGCCGAAGTCGCCAAGGGCACCCGTCTGCACGCTGTGACCCGCCATGCGACAGGGCTTTTTACGGGCCGCCCCGGCGCCAGAACGTGGCGGCGGACCTTAGCGAATGTCTGCCGCGCTCCGGACGCGGCGACAGCCTTAAAAGATCTACGCACTCTTGTTACGGGAAATATTAACGATCTGTCCCTAAGCTTACGCGAAGACCTTGCCGCATAAGACGTTTTTGTGCGACTCAAGAGGTCCTGGGCCTAAGACCAATACGCTCAAAAAAAAACGGCCCAGAGGACTGACACAAAGTGGGGGATTTGCCAGCAATGGCGCCACGTTACGCGATCTATTTTGCCCCGGAGCACAACAGCCCGCTGGAGGACTTCGGTCGCCGGTGGCTGGGCCGCAATGGCGTGCCTGCCAACACAGCCCCGCCACAAGTGCCCGGCATCACGCCCGAGCGCTTTTTTGCGCTGACCGAGAGTGCACGGCGCTATGGGTTCCACGGCACGCTGAAGCCGCCGTTTGAATTAAATCCCCGCGCCTCACGCGAAGCGCTGTACGAGGCGGTTCGCATCTTTGCCAAAAGCACGGCCCCCATCGAGTTGCCACCGCTTGAACTGGCGATCATCGGCAAGTTCATTGCACTGACCCCGATCCGGTCCTCGGTTCAGTTGGAAAGCCTGGCCGCGCTGTGCGTGCGCAGCTTTGAGGGCTTCCGCATGCCGCTGAGCAAAGAGCAGATGGCGCATTATCTGCGCAACAAACTCACCGTCCATCAAACCCAGATGCTGGAGCACTGGGGTTACCCGTACGTGATGGAAGAATTCCGGTTCCATATCTCGGTTACGGATCGCATCGACAACGACACCGAGCGCGCAGCCATGATGACCACCGTACAACAGATGACGACCGGCGTTGTTAATCGGCCGATTGTGGTGTCGGACATCGCGGTGTTCTATCAAGCCGACCGCGAGAAACCGATGGAACTGCTGGAACGCTTCTCGTTTGGTCGGGCAAAATAAACGCCGCGCATAATCAGCGGTTACACATTACGTGACTTATTAACCAATCGCTGGCAGGAAGTGGCTTTGCTCTCCTGCTTTGTTCCTCGCCATGAATACGCTTCGGACATGGGTGTCGAAAATCGCCGGATGGGGTCGCGGCAGCGATGCCTCCGACGTTGTTGATTTGCCCGCCGTCACGCTCGGCTTCGGGCCCGAAGACGTGCGCCCCAGCATCACCTGGGACCAGGACATCGACCTTACTTTAAATTCGCTGGTCAACGAAGCGACCACCAAAGCCAGCGGCCGTGTCCAGGTGCTGACCATTTCACACTTGCGCGCCGAGTTGGGCGAAGCGTGGGAGCGCTATAGCAAGAAAGTGCTGCTGATTGCCGAAACCACCATCGGGCGCATGATTGGCAAGGGCAACACCTACATTAAGCAAGACGAAGATAGCTGGCTGCTGCTGATGCCGTCGTTATCGGAGCACGAAGCCGAACTGAAAGCTGACGACATCGCCATTGTTATTGGCGAGAAACTGGTTGGTGAGCGCTTCGAAGAAAAAGAACCGCCTTTGCCGCAAACCGCCAAGGTGGATTTGTCGGAAGCACTGAACCCCGACGGCAGTTTCAATTCAGACGCCATGCGCACCGCCGTGAAGCGTGCGCGCATTATGCTGGCCGCCAAGGATGCGCGCCGCTCGGTCAAAGAACTTGATAAAACCAAAGCCGACGCCAAAACCGCCGAGAAACCATTGGGAACGGCGGCTTCGTTCGCGCAAGCCTCGCTGTTTCCCACGCTGACGTTGGCGTACCGGCCATTATGGCAGCTCGACACCGAGAGTTTTTCAGCCTTTGCCTTGCGAGCCTTTACCGACACCGGCGAACCCGTTTTCGGCCCGAACGCACCGCCCGAGGTTCAAGCGCGCCTCAATGATGCGACCATCATTGATCTGGCCAAAGCCGCGTTTGCGGATTTCTCGGGCATGACCCAGAAAAACATGCGCGCGACCTATGTGGTTCCCGTGCCGTTCAGCGTGATGACGCGCAAGTTGGGCGCGGTGTTCTTACGCGCGCTGGCGGCGCTGCCGCAAAAAGAGCGCCTGACCTTCATGCGCATCGAGCTGGTGAACATCCCATCGCGTACACCGGTGGGCACCTTGATTGATGTGCGCGAACTCTTCCGCGGGCGTGTGAAAGATGTCGCGTTTCTGATGGATCTCAGCCACCTCAATCAGGAAATCTTGGCGCTTGATCACATCGTCATCGGGGTCGAACCGAATAGCGCGATGTTCCAAAACGAAAAGTATCTGCACGAAGCCATGAGTTTCTTCCGCCGCAAAGCGGCCGGCCGGCGCGCTTACATCATGGGCCTGCGCACCCGCGAACAAGCCAGCTTCGCATTGCATACAGGATTTGATGAAATCAGCGGTATTGGCATTGCCGATGATCTCAATCACCTGCCCGACCGTACCACAGTTGTCTACAAACAAGAGCTTGTCCGGGGCACAATCTAACCCGTAAATCCAGGCTCTGATGCAACATTGGAGCCCGCCATGATGCCCCCGATCGACCCCGCCTGGGCGGGACAGGTGCAATTCTACG
>JAEUKL010000434.1 GCA_016793005.1 Rhodospirillaceae bacterium
TGACGCTGGAAGATGCCGACGCCAGGATCGCCGCCTGCGCCCGTGCGGGCGTGAAATTGTTTGTGGTCAAACAAAACCGCTACAATGCGCCTGTGCAACTGGCGCGCAAAGCCTTCGATGACGGTCGCTTTGGCAAGATCGTGATGGGCACGGTCCGTGTGCGCTGGTGCCGCACGCAAGCCTACTACGACCAGGATGCCTGGCGCGGCACCTGGGCGCTGGATGGCGGCGTGTTCGCCAACCAGGCCAGCCACCACGTCGACTTGTTGGAGTGGTTCCTGGGTGAGCCGGTGTCGGTGTTCGCAAAGTCACGACGCGCACTGGTGAACATCGAAGCGGAAGATACCGGCATTGCGGTGATCACCTTTAAGTCCGGCGCTATCGGCCTAGTAGAAGCCACCACGGCGACACGGCCGAAAGATCTGGAAGGGTCATTGTCCATTATGGGTGAAAAAGGCTCGGTTGAAATTTCGGGCTTTGCCGTCAACGAAATGAAAACCTGGCAGTTCGCTGAACCGAAGCCCGAAGACGCCGAGATTTTAGCCAAGGGCAAAGAACTGCCGCCCAATGTCTACGGCTTCGGGCACAAGGCCTATTTGAACCAGGCCGTTGACTCGATCCGCACCGGCAAAGCCGGGTTGGTGGATGGGTTAGAAGGTCGCAAGTCGCTGGAACTGATCAGCGCGATTTATGAGTCCATCGAAACCCAGCGCGAAGTGATCTTACGGTTTCAGGCGCACCGGGCGAAGCTGGGCCATTAACGCATATGAATGCCAAAACCGCCGACCACGGGGTCGAGCCCGCGGCCGCCGTTGGCTTTGCGTAAAATCTCTTTGTAAGTGGCGCGATCCGGGAAGGGCTTGCGTTTACGGGCCGCCTCCATGCGCGCCATATCGGCCTCGGTCGCAACCGATTCCCACTTCTCGGTTTCGGGGTTCAGCATACGCACGATTTTGGCCGGCGCACCCACGGCCACGCTGAACGGCGGCATGGAATGGCGTACGACAGAGTTCGCCCCCACAACGCTGCCGCGTCCAATGGTGATGTTGCCGTCGACGACAACGTTGGTGCCGAGCCAGCAGTTTTCCTCCACCACGACACGACCCAAATCGCGCACACCGCACATCAGGATCGGTTGCAGGTGATTGCCTTCGTATTCGTGGGCCGAACTGGCCACGTACACATTCGGCCCAAAGATCGTGTGATCGCCGATTTCCAGATACGTCATGGACGACAGCATGGCGCGGCGTCCCACCAGCACACATTCGCCGATAACCATACGCGCCTGACCGTCGCGTAAGCACACATTCAGCCACGTTCCGTCGCCAACAACTGTGCCGCGCCCGATGCGCAAGCTGTCGATGCCGAGCGCCTGCACGCCTAAGCCGAACGACACACCAGGGAATTCTTTGGTCAGATCAATGGCATTGCTTGATGACGGTTTTGGCGCAGAAGCCATTGTCGAAGTTGGGGCCGCGTCCACCAAGCCTGCTTTGCGCAAATCCATCAACGCATCCAAACGGATGCCAATGGGGTTGGCGTCTTGCTTGGCGCGCTCGGCCAGCAGTGCGGCTTCGTCAATACCGCCCGTCTGATTGAGCAGCGTGATCAAGCGCAACGCCACTTCGGCATTCTTGGGCTTCAAGGCATAGGCTTGGCGCAAGGTCTGAACCGCTTCATTGGCCTGACCCAACTTCACAAAGGCCGCTGACAAGTCCGCCGCACATAGCCAGGCAATTTCGGGGGCCAGCTTCAAGGCCAGGGCCGTGTGGAACAAATCCGAGGCCGATTTTGCTTCACCCACCAGAAACGCCACGCGGCCCAGCAGGTACAACGCTAAAGCATTGGTATTGTCGCGTTGCACGGCGGCATTCAGCAGGTTCGCCGCTTCGTCGATGCGGCCATTCACTAAATGGCCTAACGCCGTTTTGATTTGAGGATCGAAAATCGGCAACAATGCGGCCACATCCGGGGCCTGCGCCGACGTCGCTGATTTAGGTGCGGCACTGCTCATATACTGACCGATAAGACCCGCCAGGGTTTCAGCGCGACGCTCGTGCGAATGATCTGCAAAGCAACGGGCTTGACCGGCTTTCGCAATCGCTTCGCGCTCTTGGTCGTGCTTCAGGTAGTGGCGGACCTTCTCGGCCATCTCGCCAACACTGGTATACGTTTCAACCTCGCGGCCCAGGTCGAAGGTTTCATGTAAGGTTGGATCAAATTCCGTCAAAAGGAACGTACCGACGCCCAGTGTTTCCAGAATCCGCATGTTCTGATTCTTGGTCACGGCGAGATCGATATGGAAATTGGGCGCAATGCGCCCGCCGCGCACGGCGCGGTACATATCAAGGCCCCAGACAGCGCCCTTGTCGTGTTTTTTCAACAGCGGCGAAATGCTCGCTGTTGGCGGAATGCCCAAATGAAGGGCTGCCGTGAATGAAGGATTGATCTGTAAGGCTTGCACCAGTTCCTGCATGCCGATCAGGCGCTGCTGGTGCTCAACCGTAATCTGACCACAGAATACGATGTCGGCATTCTTGGGTGCGTCGGCCACGCGCGCGGCCAAGGATCGCGGAAAGCCAGGGCGGAAGAAGGCCGCATGGCGCGCGCCGATTTCCAACGCACGGCGGCGGCAACCCTCGTCACTGGAAAGCATGACATCGTAGCCCACCCAGGTGACACCGGCCGGAATGTTGGCGGCCCGCCAGCCCACCACAAGGCGCGGTCGTACGCGCAGGCTTGAAATGAAGCGGCCATCAAAGGCGATGGGATCTAGCACATACAGCACATCTGGCTGGTACATCTCGATCTGCTGCGCCACCAGCGCCGTTAGTTCAGCGCTGGAGCGCGGCGCCGGAACGCCGTTCTCGATCGCCCAGCGGGTCTGTGACTGAACACAATTGGTGATGATCAGCAACGGATCAAAGCCGACACCCGCCATGGCCGGAGCAATCAAGTGGCCTGCGCCAAATCCGTCGGCCAGCAGCGCATCGATCTGCGCCTGGAAGGGCTGTTCGGCCAAGGCCGGGTTACGGCCATAAAAATTGTGCAGGTAGGCCGGGTAGAACGAGGCGATTTGCATGAACCGCATTTTCAGCGCCCGCCCTGATTGTTTTTATGATTCGCCATGCCAAACCCCGCCCACAGCGCACCCCTTTGGGGGCACCAGACCGGAGCACTATGGCCTTGTTTGGTTTACGATTTGTTATCTGATTATTCACGTTCTCAGCCCACATTGGCCTGATGATTCCGCTTGTGAACCTGCAGCGCCAGTACGCAGGCCTTAAGGCTGAGATTGATGCGGCCTTTGCGGCCGTGCTGGAGCGTCAAGAATTTATTAACGGTCGTGAAGTGAAAGCCTTCACCGCCGCCTATTTGGCTGCCTTCGGCGCGAAATACGGCACGGCCTGCTCCAATGGCACCACCGCCATCGAGCTGGCCTTGAAGGGCTTGGGGGTTGGGCCAGGCGACGAGGTGATCACCACCGCGCACACGTTCTTTGCGACCGTGGAAGCCATTATGAACGTTGGTGCCGAGCCGGTCTTCGTTGATATCGAACCGGGCAGTTACACGCTCGACCCTGCCAACCTGCCCGTAGGCCGGAAAACCCGCGCCATCATGCCCGTGCAGCTGTACGGCGGCATGGCTGATATGACAGCCATCATGGCGGCGGCCGCATCTTCAAACCTGAAAGTTATTGAAGACGCGGCGCAAGCCCATTTGGCCACGCACAAGGGTGCCATGGCCGGAACCATTGGCGATGCGGGCACTTTCAGTTTCTATCCAGGGAAAAATCTGGGCGCTTACGGCGATGCGGGCTTTGTCATTGCGCGTGACGCACACGTCGCTGTGCTGATTTCGAAACTGGCCGACCACGGCCGCGAGGCGAAATACAGCCATGATGTGATTGGCGGCAACGCCCGCATGGATGAGCTGCAAGCGACTGTTTTAAGCGTAAAATTAAAGCATCTGAAAAAATGGACCGCACGCCGCCAAGCCGTGGCCGGATACTACAACGACAAGCTGAAACGCGCGGGCTTCAAGGTCATTGAGCCTTTAACGCATTCAACGTGTGTGTACCACCTGTATGTGATTGAAGCAGCGGATCGTGATGCGGCCGCCGACAAGTTGAAAGCCGCCGGCATTGGCGTGGGGGTGCACTACCCCATTCCGCTGCATAAACAACCTGCGTTGAAGAATTTAGCGGCGTCGAATGTCAACCTGCCGCGCACGGACCATGCCGCAGCGCACGTCCTCAGTCTGCCCATCTGCGGCGACATCACAGACGCCGAAGTGGAAACGGTAACAGATGCGGTTCTGAAGATGGTGCGGCCCGCATGACCAACATGCCCATCATCAAAGACGTCGGCATTACCGATGTAACCTTTGGCCAGAACGTGACGGTGCACCGGCCGTGCAATCTGTATGGATGCGCCATCGGCGATAATTCCAAGATCGGTCCGTTTGTCGAGATTCAAAAAACCGCCGTGATCGGGCAAAACACGCGTGTGCAATCGCATGCCTTCATCTGCGAGATGGTCAGTATCGGCGATGACTGCTTTGTGGGCCACGGCGTGATGTTCGTGAACGACACGTTTGCTTCGGGTGGCCCCGCAGGCGGCGACAAGACAAAATGGAAGCCCACCAAGATCGGCAACCGCGTCAGCATCGGCAGCAACGCCACCATTCTGCCGGTCGAGATTTGCGACAACGTTGTCATCGGTGCGGGCGCCGTGGTCACAAAGTCCATTCATAAACCCGGCATTTATGCGGGGAACCCCGCGAAACTGCTTCGCTCGCTTTAAGCTTAAGGACGCACAATGTCGCGCGCATTTGCCAGACCGCCCTATCCCACCACCAAGTCTTTTGTGCCCGCGGCGTGCCACATGCCGCTTCCGGGCCAGGCGCCGTGGTATCCGCCGGTGATGGTGGGGGCCGATACGCTGGCCGCGAAGTTGGAAAACATTGATTACCGCGCCCAGGCGCTGGATTTGATGAACAAGCTGACGCCTGATGAGTACACGACGTACCTGAAAGATTTTTATGCCCATGGCCAGCGCCAATACGGCGCGGACTGGCGTTATGCGGATATTGTAACTGTCCTGTTGTGCCTGTCGGAAGTGTTGCAGCCTCGCACGTACTTAGAGATCGGCGTACGCCGGGGCCGTAGCGCCTGTGCGGTTGCCAGAAAATCGCCGTACGTGGCGATGTTCCTGTTTGACATGTGGATGGCCAATTACGCCGGCATGGAAAATCCCGGCCCCGATTTTGTGAAGAACGAGCTGAAAAAGATCGGCCACAAAGGCCCGGCCAGTTTCACCGACGGCGATAGCCACAAAACCATTCCGGCGTTCTTTACCAAGAATGCCGATGCCTACCTGGATATCATCACCGTCGACGGCGATCACTCTGAGGCCGGTGCCGCGCAAGATTTGTGCGACGTATTGCCGCGCTTGGCGATTGGTGGTGCGGTTGTGTTCGACGACATTTCGCACCCCGCTCACCCGGAATTGAACGGCGTGTGGAAGGCCCTTGTGGAAAACGACGACCGCTTCTCCACCTTCAGCTACCGCGAAGCCGGCTACGGCGTCGGCTTTGCCATCCGTAAATACTGATAGGTCATGAACCGCATCATCTGGATCACGGGCGCTGCGGGCTTCATCGGCGGGGCCGCAACCCGCTATTTTTCCGAGAACGGCTGGCGCGTCATCGGCTTTGACCGGCAGCGCCCCGAAGCAACGTTGCCGTCTACCGCGTTCCACGTGGCGCCGATTGAAGACTGGATATTAGAAGCGGCCTTAAAAGCTCATGGAAAGCCCGATGTGGTGTTCCATGCCGCCGGCACCGGCACTGTCGGGCAAGCGCAAGCCAACCCCGAGAAATCCCGCCGCGATACTGTGGGCACAACAACCGCAATCTTGAACACACTGGGCCGTGAAGCGCCGGGCACACGCATCCTCTACCCTTCAAGTGCTGCCGTGTACGGCAATGCCGGTGGCAGTGCGGCTTTGGCCGAAGACCGCGCACTTAGTCCAGCATCCGTTTACGGGCAGGACAAGCAGGAGGTGGAACGCCTCTGCACGCTGGCAGGCCAAGAGGGCCGCCTGAGCATCGGCGTGGTGCGCTTTTTTTCAGTCTATGGCCCGGGCTTGCGTAAGCAACTGCCCTGGGACCTGGGCAAGAAACTGCTCACGCAAACCGCAGGCGCGACACTGTTCGGTACAGGCCAAGAAACCCGCGACTTTCTGAACATCGCAGACGCGATTCAGTTGATCGCGCATCTGGCGACGCACACCTTCACCGGCACGCGCATTGTGAACGGCGGCACCGGCCTTGCCACGACAATAGCCGATTTTGCGGGTATGATGGCGACGGCCCTGGGCCAGAGCACACCCATTGCCTTTTCGGGCGAGACGAAAGCAGGCGACCCAACCCACATGCGCGCCGACACGACGAAACTGCACGCCTTGGGTTTTCAGCCGCGCGTGACCCTTGGCCCCGGCCTTCAAGAGTATGCGGACTGGATTAAAGCCGAGACCCTTGCCGAGGCTAAACCATAATGGCCCGCGCCAACGTCGAAAAAAACTGCCTGCCCCTCAATGCCACCTTGAAAGAGGTGATGGCGCGCACCAACGAGATCGCTGGCGATATTATTTTCATCGTCGACAGCACGAACGCCCTGAAAGGCGTGGTGACGGACGGCGATGTGCGCCGCGCAATTTTGAACGGCGTGGCGCTAACGGCCACCGCTGATCAGGTGATGAATACATCCTTCACCTTCGCGCGCGAAAACACGGATCACACCGCGCAGCTAGCGATGCTGAACGAGCGCATCCGGTTTATTCCGATTCT
>JAEUKL010000398.1 GCA_016793005.1 Rhodospirillaceae bacterium
TCCCGTAACATTTGTGCATTTATAAACCCGCCCCAGATTTCGGCGGCACGCGATTGATGGACTGTTCAATCAGCGGATAGTACGCCGGGTGTCTTAGGGGTTGGGTTCAATAAAGTGCCAAAGTGCGACATCAAAAGTGCATACACTTTTGAGGGGGTGTTGCAGCGCGGCGTGCAACAGCGGGAGGACTTCCGACATGACTTTCACCGATATTCACGACATCGATCCGAACAGCCCGAGTCTGGCCAACCCCAATTTGGAAAGACGCAGCGCGCTGAAATCCATGGCGTTTTCGGGCGGTGCATTCGCCGCCATGGGCTTAGGCTTGGGGGGCCTGCCAGCGCTCGCCGCCGATGCCCCGAAACTCGACATCGATTTCAAGAACCCCTCTGAGAACTTAAAAGCCTTCACCCGCGTGTTCTCGGATATCGACCCCAGTAAGGTCGCGGTGGGCTGGTACGGCGGCACGGTTTACTCGGTCGTGGGCGACTCGTCGAAGGTGATCCCGCTGTTGGGCGTGGAAGGCATCGGCGTACGCCGCGTTGTGCCGCTGGATGGCGGCGGCTACCGCGTGTTCAACCGCGAGCTGGCGTTCTACAAAGACCTGAAGACCGGCGAATACCTGAACACCTGGCTGAACCCCTTGAACAACGAGAAGGTGGAAACCTTCCCGATCCAGAACATGTTCGTGAACGCCGACACCGCGCCGATTTTTGAATTCGACATGGAAGGCACGAAGGTGAAGATGCCCTTCAGTCCGCCGTGGACGATCAACGGCGAATGGGCCACGTCACTGTTCGAAATTCACCAGTCGGTGAAATCGGAATTGCAGCCGGAAGAATGGCCGCGTGAATCGCCCGGCAAAATGACGCGCATCAGCGAGATGTTCCACCGCCATGTGCGCACGGCCGACCTTGCCAACCAGAACCTGACCTCGGTGCCGACTGTGGGCACGTGGGTGCGCATCGCATCGTGGTTCCCGTGGATGCTGATGGGCCAGACTGAAGGCCATTTGTTCTTCCGCTGCCAAACCCAAAAATTCGGCAGCGTCAAAGAATTGCCTAAGGCATTCCTGGCCAAGGCGGAGAAAGAGTACCCGGCCTATTTGGATGCTCCGCCGGTCGACAGTTGGGGCAAACAACCCAACGATTCCACATTCAACATGTACAAGCGGCTGCGCAAACCCGCACCCGCGAAGACGTAAGTTTTATATTTAGGGGGATTTTATGTCGTCAGGTTTTATCACGGACTTGCTGAGCAGCCGCCGCGGCGCACTGGCCACTATGGGTGGGTTGGCGGCGGCGGCCATCAGCAGTACGGCCATCTCAAGCCCAGCTTTTGCGCAGTCGAAAAAAGGCGGACTTGATCTGAAAAGCCCGAAGGACAACTTGTATGCCTTCGGGAAAATCTGGTCCGGCTACGATCAACCGGTGATCGGCGGTTTTCACGGCCTGATGTACGCCCGCATTGGCAACCAACGCATGATCCCGGTGTTCGGCTATGCGGGAACAGGCGTGCTGCAAGCGCAGTTCGACGAAAAGGAAGGCTCACTCCGCATCAAGTCGCGCGAGACCGGCTTTTTCACCGACCTGCGCACCGGGGCGCCCTTGGAAACGTGGTACAACCCCTTCACTGAAAAAACCGTCGAGGTCTATCACTTCTACAATCCGCTGCTCGCCGGCAAGATCGGCCAGGAAATGCCGCGCTTCCAGATGGGCCCGGGCAAGGATGCACCGACCCTCATGAACGAAGGCTCGGTGTTCCCCAATGCCGAAGGCAAAATTCCGTTCGTGATGCCGTGGGAGCAGTTTGGCGACGACTTGATGGTCGCCTGGGATTACACCCACGATCACGCCAACCCGGTGCCGAAGGAAGGCTGGCCATTATCTTCCACTGGTGACCGCATCACACCGTCGGAGCACTTCACCTTCAGTGTCTCGCGCAAGCAGTTGGAAGACCGCAGTGCCCCCACATGCCGCATGATTGCGGGGTTCTCGCGTCAGTCAAACCCGTGGCCCTGGATGCAGATGGGTGGCAGCAAGTTCGAAGATGCGATCATCTTCGGGCGCATGTTCAGCCACAAGGGCCTGGGCGGCACCAAGGATGTGCACCCGGAAATTTTGAAGTATCTCGAAAAGCACGCGCCGGAGTATCTGACGCTGCCGGACGGCTGGCCCATCACCAACGCCCGCGTCGATACCTGGACGGCCTATGCGCAAGACACACCGCCCGAGAACCCCAAGTACGAGTGGAAGCAAAAGCGCAAAGACGACGTACCGCCGCCGCCCACCGGCTCGGGCCGCGTGAAAAAAGCTTAGATAAACCCACAAATAAAAACCCCGCCTGAACAGCGGGGTTTTTTATTGAGCTCTGCGTAGTGCTATTCCGCCGCCTGCAGGTATTGCAGGTCGCCACCGTTCTTGGCCGACAACATATGCGTGCGCATTTGCGTTTCGGCCCACGCCGAGTCACGCGCTTCAAAAGCGGCGATGAGTTCGCGGTGATGCCAGCAGCTGCGTTGAAGATGAGTCTCGATGGTTTGGCGGAAGCGCTTCATCAGCACCAACTGCACCTGCATTAGTTGGGTCAACAGATCGCGCATGCGTTTTGAACCGCCGTGCTCCAGGATGATGGCGTGGAACTGGTCGTTCAGTTCCGAGAACTGTGCCGACGCATCGGGGGCGCCGCGCTTCACCACGGCTTCCATCTGCATCGCCAGCACTTTCAGTTTCTCGATATCGTCAACCGGAATGCGTTTCGCCGCCTTCGCCGCCGCATAGCTTTCGAACTGCGCGCGCAGTTCGAAGCACTCTTCCACTTCCTGTTCGGTGAAATCACGCACCATGGCGCGCTTGTTGCCCTCAGACGCCACCAGGCCTTCGGTTTCCAGACGGTTCAGAGCATCGCGCACGGGTGTGCGGCTGACGCCGATTTCACCGGCGAGATCCTGCTCGACTAAAAATGCGCCCGACGGAAACGTGCCATCAATAATGCGGGCCCGAATGTGGCTGTAGGCTTTTGACGCTGCGCTTTCCATAAGTCCCTCATCTCACTCGTTTAGCCTGCGTCCGTCGTTTGGATAAACGACTCGCGCTAACCCGTTGATTTGCAATACTGTATACAGAAATGGCTGAAAAAGTGGTTTAACTGGCAAAATAATACATATATGACCCTTATCTGTATACACCAAATGCAGTTATGAGGGGACCAGATGGCTGCACTGACCAAGCACATCATCGAGATCGCGGGGTGCAAAACCTGCGTGCGGCGCGGAGGTTCCGGCCCAACGTTGCTGTACCTGCACGGCGCGGGCGGCAGCGGCAACATCATCGACTTTGCGGAAAGCCTCACCGACAAATTTGATGTGATCTTGGCCGATCATCCGGGCTTCGGTGAATCAGACCTGCCGCCGTGGCTCGATAACATTCACGACGCGGCATACTTCTATCTCGATCTTATGAAGCACCTGAACTTGCGCGATGTGCACATCGTCGGCTCGTCGCTGGGCGGCTGGATCGCGCTGGAAATCGCCGTGCGCTCCACCGAGCGCATCAAGTCGCTGGTGTTGTCGGCCCCCGCTGGCCTGAACCTGAAGGAAACACGGCGCGGCGACATTTTCATGTGGGAGCCGCCGCAACGCATTCGCAACATGATTTATGACCAAGGCATCGCTGAGAAAATCTTGAGCGTGAAGCCGACCGAGGAACAAGCAGCCATCGCCGTGAAGAATGAGTTCGCCACGGCGCGCCTGGCCTGGGAGCCGCGCTTCTTCGACCCAAACCTGCACAAGTGGCTGCACCGCATCGACGTGCCGGTGCAAATCGTGTGGGGCGATAGCGACAAGGTGTTCCCGCTGCCCTTCGGCGAGAATTTGCAAAAGCATATTCCGGGTTCGCAGCTGACGGTGCTGACCAAGTGCGGCCACCTGCCCCACGTGGAAACGCCCGACCGCTACAAGTCAATCATTCTCAACTTTATTGAGTCCACTGCTTCCACTTTCTCCCAATCTAAAGGAGCAGCCGCATGAAATTCACGCTGTTTCATTTGATGCCGTATGCCGACCTCGACCTGGAAGCCGCGGCCAACTACGCAACATCGTGGCTGCAAACGCCCAACACGTTCTATGACACCGAAAAAGGTGCGGCCCTGTATGACCGCTACCTGACCGAGTTGGAGCGCGGCGAAGACCTGGGCTTCGACGGCATTGCCGTGAACGAGCATCATTCCACCGCCTACGGCATGATGCCCTCGCCCATCGTGACGGCGTCGGCCTTGGCGCGCCGCACCAAGACCGTGAAGATCGCCATTCTGGGCAGCGCGCTTCCTTTGCGCGGTCACCCGCTGACGCTGGCGGAGGAGCACGCGATGATCGACAACATCAGCCGGGGTCGTTTGATCACCGGCATGGTGCGCGGCATCGGGGCTGAGTATCACGTCTGGGGTGTGAACCCCGTGTTCAGCCACGAGCGATTCCACGAAGCCCACGACCTGATCATTCAGGCCTGGACCGAGCCCGGCATCACCAGTTGGCACGGCAAGCACTACAATCACGAATATGTGAACTTGTGGCCCCGCCCCTACCAGAAGCCGCATCCGCCCATCTGGATCCCGAGCCAAGGGTCGCGTGAAACCATCGAATGGGCGGCGCACCCGAAGCGCAAGTACGTCTATTTGCAAACCTTCAGCCCGATCAAGTCGGTACAGAAGTATTTAAAGATGTACCGCGATCAGTGCGAGAAATACGGCTACGTTTGCGATGACAAACAACTGGGCTGGGCCGTGCCGATTTACGTGGCCGAGACAGATGAAATTGCGCGCAAGGAAGCGAAGATTCACTACGAGAATTTCCGCAACCGATTCCTCAAAATGCCCATAGAAATGCTGCTTCCGCCGGGGTACTCGTCGATTGAGTCGATGAAAGGTGTCGCAGCCACAAAGGCGCAGATTGTCGGCGATGTGACGCTGGAATTGTGCATCGACATGGGCATGTTCATCTGCGGTTCGCCCGAAACGGTGCGTCAAAAGCTCGAAAGCTGCTGGAAAGACATGCGCTTCGAACACTTACTCTCGATGTTGCAGTTCGGAACCCTGCCCTCGGACCTCACCAACAAAAGCATGGATTTGTTCGCCAAAGAGGTGATGCCCAAGCTGCGTGTGGCGGCTGCGGCCACACCATCGATGGCGGCCGAGTAGCATCTACACCGTAGTCATGCCTGCCCGGAGCCGCTAGCCGGGTGTTGACAGCTTACGATAATCTCCCTCGCCTGTTTCAAGGCTGGGGAGATTTTTATGCTGTCTAGAGCTGCTTTGGGTTTATCGGTTGCGGGTATGGTCGCCTTCACGGGCGCTGCTGCTGCGCGCGATTTCGCATTTTTCGACATCCTGAAAGATGGAAAAGCAGATAAGGCAGCCATCGGCAAGCATTGCGGCGAGGCTGACGGCTGGGTGCGCGCATTTACAGCTGCCTCCGTGAATTTGGCGCAGACCACCCAAGGCCAGCGCGTCGCCTACAAAGACAAGCAGTACACCAACGTGAATGCCAACCCCGGCGAATGGAGCACACAAGTCTACAAGGCGCTGTGCCCCGGGCTTTACAGCTTCACGCTGGATTACACAGCAGCCCCCAAAGACAAAGCCACGTCTGGCGACGTCGCTGTGCAAATTTACGTGTGGCGTAAGGCGGGCACCACACCGCGCCCCGGCGAGTTGATTGCGGTGGCCGACAAAACCGGCAAGGGCCGCGGCACGGGCCATGCCTCCAGCACCATCACCATGAACACCGGCGACGAGGTGAGCACCTTTGCCACTAGTGCCGATGGCAAGCCGCGCTTTTTTGAGCGCATACAGCTGAACGGCTATCGCGTGCACCACATGCCGCAACTGGCGGCGGACTTTGACAATGCCTGGTGGGAGACCGACCGCGCCGAAGCCGATAAAGTTTTGGCTCTTCCAGTTGTTGCGAAGTAACTCATGAAAAAAGTCTTTCTTCTGTCTGCGGCTGTTGTTGCAATTTCGACCTCTGTTCTGGCCGCAGGCGGATTGCGCGATGAGTTGATCAACGCGCCCATCACGCCGGCCCTGGGCGGAGACACCACGCGCGATGTTGCGACCGCCGATGCCTTCACGTTTGCCGCCAACAACATCAAAGGCATGAACCGCCCGATGTTCTCGTTCGGTAACCAGATGTTCACAGCCACGTGGACGCCCGCCCCCGGTCCGCAGCCGACGACGGATGGGTTGGGCCCCATGTTCAACCGCGAAAGTTGTGTGGCCTGCCACGTGCAGAACGGCCGCGGCAAAGCGCCCGATGGGCCCAATGAATTAATGGACACGATGCTGATGCGCTGGTCGACCCCCGGCGACACAGAGCACGGCGCGCCCAAAGGTGTGCCGGGTTACGGTGATCAATTGCAGGACCGTGCCCTTGAAGGTTTGAAACCCGAAGGCCGTGCCCGCGTGACGTGGAGCGAGGTGAAGGGCGCGTACGCTGACGGCGCACCGTACAGCTTGCGCAAACCGACGTTCAAATACACGGACCTTGCCTATGGGGCTTTGCCTGCGAATGTCATGTCATCGCCGCGCGTGTCGAACCCGATGATCGGTTTGGGCCTGTTGGAATCGGTTCCTGCCGCAACGCTGGAAGCCTTGGCCGATCCGGATGACACAGACGGTGACGGCATTTCCGGCCGTATCAATATGGTCTGGGACGCGCCCAGCCAGAGCGTGAAGCCCGGCCGTTTTGGATGGAAAGCCAACGTCGGGTCGCTGGCGCATCAGAACGCCGGGGCCGCACGCGGCGATATGGGCATTTCAACGCCCGTGTTTGTGGCCGACGTCTGTGAAGAAAAGCAAAAAGACTGCTTTGTCTACATGAAGAAGGCCGAACAGGGCATCGAGATGGAAGACTCGTTCTTTGAACGCCTCAATACCTTCATGCATTTGCTGGCCGTACCCGCCCAACGCGGCGCCGAGTTAGCTGAAGTCAAGCGCGGCGAAAAGCTGTTCCGCGATTCAGGATGTGCCGCATGCCATGTCCCGACTTTGAAAACCGATGCCGCCGCGCCGTATGAAGAGCTAAAGAACCAGACCTTCCACGCCTTCACCGATTTGCTGCTACATGACATGGGCGACGGATTGAGCGATGGCCGACCCGACTTCTTGGCCAACGGCACGGAATGGCGCACGGCCCCTTTGTGGGGGTTAGGCCTCACTGAAACCGTCAGCGGACATACGTACCTTTTGCATGACGGCCGCGCCCGCAACGCCGCCGAAGCGATTCTGTGGCACGGGGGTGAAGCGGAGAAAGCAAAAGAGGCGTTCCGCAACCTGCCCAAAGCCAGCCGCGACGACCTTTTGGCATTCCTGAATTCAATTTAGACAACGCAAAAAAGGGGCCGGGGTCCCACACCCCGGCCCGAGTTTTAGTGCCGTATGTCTGAAGCGTACTTAAAGACGTTGGTTCTTAGAAACGAAGTGCTACGCCCGCGTTGACCACGTGGCCGAAGCGGTCATCCTGGCCGAATTCTGCCGTGTAGCCCACGTGCCACAAAGCGCTACCGACTTCACCCTGCAAGCCCAGGCCAGTGGAGATGAAATCCTCCTTGGTGGCATTGATGGTGTAGGTCTGCGATGCCATGGCAGCAGTGGCGCTGTTGAGTTTCAGCGTGATGGAGCGCGGCTCATCGGCAAACTCCTTGTTATACGCCGCATGAATGATCGGCGTGATGCCGTTCCAGTCGAACGTCGCTTCCGCGCCGATTTTGCCAACGCTGGAGGTGAAGGTGTGTTTGGGAACAGCGACGTTGCCGCCGGCCGCACCGGTTTCCACGAACGCATCGAAGTTGGCTTCGGTGTAGCGATAGCCAACCAAGGGGCTGATGGTCAGGCCGTCCAGAGGGATCTTGAAGCCCGCATCAATAAAGGCTGCATTGCCGTGCCCTTCAGCCTTGCCCAAAGCCGTCAAGCCATAGGCGCCGGGGCGCGTGGTGTCGGCATTCAAGTCGCCTTCGGTGTAACCGCCAGCCGCAAACAAATTGCCCTGCGTCAGGCGGATTGTGGCCCCCCAGTTGTACCCGTCGGTCTTCACGCCATAGCCGCCGTCCAGATCAAGGTCCGACTTGCCATAGCCCAACGCCAAGCCCAGCGACACAGCGTTGCTCATGCCGTAATCAAAACCAATGGTGCCGCGGAAGCCGTTGTTACCGGCATTCTGGCCGATGCGGGTGTAGTCGTCATAATCATGATCGCGATACACACCCGACACCCAGGCATTAAAGCCGTCGGCATTCCATCCGGCACGGTTTAGCGCACTCATGTGGTCGGCAATGTTCTCAATCGTTGCGCC
>JAEUKL010000079.1 GCA_016793005.1 Rhodospirillaceae bacterium
GCCCGAAATATCCACGTTCAACACTTTGGATTGCGAGTCCATGGTGTAGGCCTTCATGGCCGGTTCGAAGTACGCCGCAATGGCCGCACGGCCCACCGCAGGCGGACGGCGCGGCGACACATGCCAGGCTGTCTCGGTGTAGTTGGCGGCAACCCCTTTGATGTCGGCGCTGTTGTAGGCGGCAATCACCGCATCTTTACGCGCCAGCAGCGTTTTCACGTCCTGCATGGTGCCGCCGGTAATTGTGGGTTCTTGCGCAACAGCGGAAACAGAAAACGCGATTGCCGCAATCGCCGTCAACACACCGCGCATCAAGCCCTCCGCATTATGATTTTGCCAACACCTCGAATGCTGCGCGCTCGCCCGATTCCAATGCGCCTTCCAGTCCGCGCGTTGAGTCGGCCGTATGCTCGCCGCAGAAGTAGACGTTGTTATAAGGCACGGCCATCTTGTCTTTGAACTTCGCAATCATGCCTGGCCGCCAGTAGGCGTACATACCGCCAGCATAGGGGTCGTTCACCCAGCTCCAGGCGCGTTCCATCTTCACTTTGCCCTTGGTGGCGGGGCGAAGTGTATACAGGGCGTTCATGTAGGCTTCTTTCGCGGCCTCCATCGGCAAGCGGTTGAGGCGCATCGCCTGCTTGCCGGTCAGGAACGCGTACAGGCCCGCGATCTTGTCGCCTTCGCGCTGCGGCGAAATGCGACCCACTGTGGAATCAGACCAGATGCCGACAGGCATGTTGTCCGACTCCCAGAATTTTCCTTTGATGGAGATGTAGGCGTGCCAGCACGTCCCATAAGGAATCGTGTTCACCGCCTCGGCCTGCGCACCCGTCAAACCCGGCGCAAAGGTAACAAAACGCAAAGCCGAGAACGGCAACGACATCACCACCGCCTTGCCTTTGAAGACACGGCCATCAGTAGCAATCACTTCAGCACCGGAAGCATCAGCACGCACGGCGGATACGGGCGTGTTCAGGAACACATCACCCTTGAGCGTTTTCGCCATGGCGATGGGCAGGCTTTGGTTGCCGCCTTCAAAGTCCCAGAAGCTGGGCGCGTTCTGCTGCATCTGGCTGCGCGCGAAGTTGGCCACATGAAACATGTGGACGGCTGACAGATCATAGGGGGTGTGGCCGTAGCCGGGATTAGCGCCCAAGCCCAGCGCGATCTCCGCATCGGAATGGCCTTTGGCTGAGAAAAGGTCGTACAGCGACGGATCAGTACCGTTGAATTTCGGTTCGCGCCAGGATTCCAGATCATCAAACGTGTGATAGCGATCCAGCATGCGGAAGCGGAACCCATCGGGCATCATTTTCTTGTCGTCGCCCTTGAATGGATTGAGCGCATGCGCGGGCCAGTCTTTACGTAAAATGGTCTGGCCCTGAATGTTGTAGATGTACGAAAACAAATCGCCGCTGCCGGCCACCGCAGGGGTGCGTTTAATGCCCAGCCGGTCGGCCCAATCCAGAAAGCGCGCATACATCGAACCTACCGACGATCCACCTACTTCAGGCTGGCCCGGCAGATCGGTGTAGGTGTAGCAGCGCCCGCCCACGCGGTTCTTGGCTTCAACGACAACGACCGACTTGCCTTGCTCTTCCAGAATGCAGGCTGCGATCAAACCCGAAAGGCCAGCGCCCACAATGACCACATCCACCTCTTTGGTGGCGGCATGAAGTGGTCGCACAAACGAAGCGGCCAAAGTCGTCGTCAGGGCCGCGCCGCCCATCAACTTCAGCGATGTGCGGCGGGGAAGCGTTGTGATGGTCATGGCCGTTATTCCGATTCGACTTGTTGGATGATGACGCGGTTGCCATCGGGCGACAGTACCGTACCTTCGGCGCCCACCGTGCTGGTGCCGCCTGTTCCTGTCAGCGCAGATGGCGGTGTGACGATCCGCGTGCCCTGGTCTTTCAGCTTGGCGAAAGTGCGCGCGATGTCTTTGACCTTCACCACCACGATGGTTTCACCGGCTTTCGGTGTTTCATCGATGTTGCTGGGGTTAGCGTCCAGCTTCTGGCCGTTTGCCCCCATGAGGCCGATTAGCGGGCCATTGGTTTGGCCGGGCTCAAGGATCACAAAATGCGCGCGCGCACCGTTCTTCAGTTTCAGGGTCTTGGCGGTTTCTTCGCCGCCGAAGGCCGGATTATCCAGACGCACCTTGTAGCCTAACGCATCCACCCAGAACTTTTTGGCCTTCGCCATGTCGCCGGTGAACAGCGTAAGACGACGCAACTGCGCGCCGTCGTAGGCGGGTGTGTAAGTGGCATCGAGGTCGCGCGCGATGCGGAAACCGAAGTAATTCAAGCGCCGCTCGGCCGGGTCGCGCCCGGGCCAGGCGATTCTATTGCGCTCGGGCGCGCTCATCCACGCACCGCCGCGCGTTTCGCGATTTTCGCACGTGCCGTCCCACACCCAGGCCTTGCCGTCTTTCGGACGGCCCTGGTGCGAGCCGGCGTAACAATCAGCGGTCCATTCCCACACGTTGCCGATCATGTCGTACAGGCCAAACGCATTGGGCTTGAACTTGGCCACGGGCGCTTGCTCGGGGTAACCGTCGCGGCAAGGCGAGAAGGTCCACGGGAACGGATATTTTTCCTTGGCGGAAATATCGTAGGTGTTGGCGTATTCGCACGCGTCCTCGGTGCCCTCACCCCAGAAGCGCGCAGTGGTGCTGCCCGCGCGGGCCGCGTATTCCCATTCCGCCGTCGAGGGCAGGCGATAAACCTTGCCGGTTTTTTTGCTGAGCCAGGCGATGAATGCCTGCGCATCATTCCAGCTGACGCAGCCGACAGGATGATTGGGCTCGGGCTTGGCCGGTTGATAGGGATTTTCCCACGTGGCATCGGCCTTATCGACAAATTCATTGTCCCACACGCGGCAGGCTTTCTTGGGCGGCTGATAGCCGGTCTCGCGCACGAACTCGCGGTACTGACCCACGGTGACCTCGGTGCGACCCAGCAAAAACCCTTTAGCGATTTTGATTTTGGCCTGTGGCGTTTCACCGCGGCTCACATCCACATCGGGCGCATCGGCGGTGCTGCCGATCATGAATTCGCCGGGCGCAATGGACACCAGCTCAGGGCACGTGGGGCAATCTTTCAGCACGGCGCCGGGCTTGGGCGCATTGTCCTGAGCTTGCGCCGGTGCGCTTAAAAAAATGAGTGCCGCGAAAAGAATTTTCTTCATTTCGCTTCTCCTTCAGACATGTCGCGCGCAACACGGAAGCCGATGTACGACGTGCGGGTGTCGGTCGGGGCTTTGTCGCGTTTAGCCGAGCGCGCATCGGCCGGGCGGCTGATCCACGATCCACCACGCACGCCTCGCGCCTCACAGCCGCCGGCCCACGTCCAGGCGCGCTGATCGGGTGCGCGGCCCCAGTAGCTGGCGGTGTAGCAATCCTCAACCCATTCGGACACGTTGCCGATCATGTCGTACAGGCCAAAGGCGTTGGGCTTGTACGAGCCCACGGGGGCCAAGTCCGCCGCATTGTCTTTGCAGCGCGCATAAGGATACGGAAGCGGATACTCGGTCTGGGCTGACACGTCGTAGACGTTGGCGTTTTCGCACGCGAGCGAAATCGAAACCCCTTCAAACGAGTTGACGCCAAAGTAACGCGGCGCCGTTGTGCCCGCGCGTGCGGCATACTCCCATTCCGACTCAGAGGGCAGCCGATATTTTTTTCCGGTCTTTTTGCTCAGCCATGCCGCATAGGCTTGCGCGTCGGACCAGCTGACGCAGATCGCCGGGCTGTTGGGCCGCGGCGTGCGCATCATGCCCGCGCCGCGCCAATCGCTTTTCGGATCAAACAGCCAGCGGTTGTTCCACAAGCGGCATCCCGGCTCGATCTTGTGGCCCGATTGATTGACGAACTCGGTGAATTGCGTGGTGGTGACTTCGGTTTTGCCCAGGCCATATGCTTTTTCGATGGTGATGGCGATTTGCGGGGTTTCACCCGTATCGTCATCTACTTCCTCGGCGCCACCGGGTGTGCCCATCATGAATTTGCCGGCGGGCACCACAACGATTTCGGGGCATGTGGGGCAATCGCGAATGATCTGCACCTGACGCGCCGCAACAGCTTCGTCCTCGACGGCAGAGGCACTGGTTGTCATCGCCAGCGCGACGGCTATCCCCGCTATGCCCAGAGCAACCGGTTTCATTTGTCGTCCTCCGTCAGGTCGCGGGCAACACGAAACCCGCCAAAGTCAAAACGATCCGCCGCCGTTGCATCACCGTGATAACCGGGGCGCGCCCGTTCCGGGGATGTAAACCACCCGCCGCCGCGCTGGATCACGCGTTTGCATCCGCCTTGCCACACCCAGGCGCTACCGTCTTTCGGGCGGCCCTCGTGGCTTTTGGTGGCGCAGTCCTCGGCCCATTCCCACACGTTGCCGATCATGTCGTACAAGCCGAAGTTATTAGGCTTTAACGAGCCCGCCGGCGCGATATCGGCGAAGCCATCCACACAAGCCGCATGACGCCAGGCCTGGGGCGTTTTGCGCATGGTGGTGATGTCGTAGACGTTGGCGTACTTGCAGCCCGCTTCATCGGGGCCCCACGGGTTTAAACCCGACGAGCCGGCGCGCGCGGCGTATTCCCACTCGGCTTCCGTGGGCAGCCGGTACGGCTTGCCGGTTTTTGCCGCGAGCCACTTGATGAAGTCTTTGCTCTCGAACCAATTCACGCAGGTAATCGGGTGGCGGCCTTGCGGCATTTCGGGCACGCCGGGTTTGCGCCAGGTGCGGTTCTTGTCGTCGTCGTAGCGGCCTTTGTCCTTGTTCCACACGCGGCACAGCCCGACGGGCTCGAAATTCCTTTCGCGTGCATACACTTCAAATTCGGCCCGGGTGACTTCGGTACGGCCCATCAAAAAAGCCTTCGGGATCGTCATAGCCACAGGCGGCGCTTCAGCTGTTTCGTTATTGGCGACCTGTGAGCGCGGCGTGCCCATTTGAAATGAGCCCGCAGGCACCACCACCATGTCGGGACAGGTGGCGCAGTCCTTGACGACGGTGCCCGCAGCCGGAGCTGCAACGGCGGGCGTTGCCAAAACACAAAAAGCCGCGAGAGCCACCCAGCGCCGCATGCTTAGTTCTCACCTGCCGCTAACTCGCGCGCAACGCGGAAACCTAAGAACACGTAACGATCCGACGGCGGATCACCGGCGGGGAACGCGACACGGCTGCGATCAGGTGCGGTCATCCAGCTGCCGCCACGTAGGGCGCGCTCCGTGCAGCCCGGCCACGTCCAGGCGCGCTGATCTTTCGGGCGGCCCACTTTGGATGTGGTGAAGCAATCGCCCACCCACTCCCACACGTTGCCGATCATATCGTGCAGGCCGAAGTTATTGGGCAGTAATGAAGCAACGGGCGCCAAATCCGTAAAGCCATCGGCGCACATCACATGCGTCCATGACAGCGGATAGGTGCGGCGCGATGTGAGGTCATACGTGTTGGCGTACGCACAGCCTTCCGCAGGGTCATCGCCCCAGAAGCGCTTTTTGGCCGAGCCTGCGCGCGCGGCATATTCCCATTCCGCTTCTGACGGTAACCGATACGTCTTACCGGTTTCTGTGCTGAGCCACTGCGTATAGGCCACCGCATCATCCCAGCTGACGCACGTAACCGGGTGGTCGTCGCGCGCAGGTGTCTGCATACCAGTGTTTTGCCAATCGCGTTTGGGCACATCAACGAAACGCGCCCCCGCCTGATCCCACACGCGGCAGAATTTGATGTCGGGGTTATAGCCGGTAGCTTTCACGAAGGCCGCATATTGCGCGCGTGTTATTTCGGTGCGGCCCAGGGCAAAGCTTTGATTGATCGACATCTTGACGACGCCGGCCTCGGCCTTGCCGCGGCCTTTGTGGTCCAGCTCAAGCGCGTTGGGGTCGGTGCCCATGCTGAACTGGCCTGTAGGCACCACCACCATGTCTGGGCACGTGGAGCAATCAGTGATGGTTTTAGGCTGCGCGACCGCAGGCCTAACCGCCGCAGCACCGAGCACAAGTGCTACGCTCAGCGCGCCGATGATGAACCCGAATCGCCTCATGCGCCGTCCCCCACCGGGACAGTCTAGACACAGGATATTTGAGGCGAAAGTCCTAAAGATGCCAAAGCCTTAGGACCCGTGGCCCTAGGCCTTTTTAGAACTTAGGCGACACTAAACCCGGCACTGCGCAACGGGAGCTTGCGAATACGCTGCCCGGTTGCCGCAAAGATTGCATTGGCAATCGCCGGTGCGGCGGCCGGCACCGAGGTTTCGCCCACACCGCCGGGTTTGGCCGTGCTGGGAATGAGGTGAACCTCAAGCGTCGGCGTGTTGGCCAAGGTGGGCATGGGGTAGTCGAAGAAATTGCTTTGCTTCACCGCGCCTTTTTCAACGCTGATTTCATCGAAGAGTGCGGCGGACATGCCGAACACTAATCCGCCCTCAAGCTGCGAAACCACGTTGTGCGGCTCGATCAGCGTGCCGCAGTCGGCCACGCACACAATTTTATTCACGCGTAGCTCGCTGCCCTTCACGGTCACGTCAGCGGTCGCCGCCAAAATAGAGCCAAAGCCCGGTGTGAACGCGAGGCCCATGCCCTGGCCTGCGGGAAGTTTTTTGCCCCAGCCTGATTTTTCCGCCAGCAGATCCAGCACCGCCAGTTCACGCGGCTTGTCTTTTAACAGCGCGCGGCGGAACGCGAGCGGATCTTGCCCTGCCAGCACCGCCAGCTCGTCGATCACCGCTTCCGAGAAGAAGCCGTTGTGCGAAGCCGCAACCGAGCGCCAGAAGCCCACTGGCACGTTGGGCGTGGTCTCGACATAGTCAATCAACGTGTTGGGAATGCTGTAGCCCAAGTTGATGGCGCCGCCGACAGCCGTGAAGTCCACCGGCATGGGGCGCTTCTGATAGGCCAATAATGATTGACCGACGACGCGGGCATGAAGTGCAGTGAGAGTGTTGTCTTTATCCAAACCGCCGCGCATGCGCACCACATAAGCCGGGCGGTAGTAGTCATGTTGAATGTCTTCTTCGCGCGACCAGTACATACGCACTGGTTTCCCCTTCACGGCCTTGGCGATCTGGATGGCCTGGCGCGTGAAATCGAGCTCCCACTTACGGCCGAAGCCGCCGCCCGAGAACGTATTTTGCAGTGTGACTTTTTCGATGGGCAAATTGGTCAGCTTCGCGGCCAACTCGCGTGCGGCCCCCTGCTGCTGGGCCGGCGACCAGACCATGCACGCCTCATCGGTCACCAAGGCCGTCGACGACATGGGCTCCATACAGGCGTGCGCCAGCAGCGGCACTTCGTAAACCACGTCGATAGTTTTGGCGGCACTTTGCAGTGCAGGCGCAACGTCGCCTTTTTTGCTGGGCGGCAAGGGCTTGCCTTCGTCATTGACACCCCGACGCATGGCTTGACTGTAAGCGGCAGAGTTAAAGGCTTCGCCGCCTTTGCTGTCCCAAACAATTTGCGCCGCTTCCAGCGCCTTCTTGGCCTGGTAATAATTTTCCGCAATCGCCGCTAACCCGCCGGTGCCCGAGCCGTTATCAATCGGCACCAGCGCCACGACACCCTTCACCGCCATCGCGGCCGACGTGTTGTAGGACGCCACCTGGCCGCCGAACACAGGCGACGTGGTCAGCGTTGCGACCAAGAGGTTCGGCAATTTGATGTCTGCGCCGAAATCCGCCGAGCCGTCCACTTTGGCTGGTGTGTCCTTGCGCGTGAAGTCCTTACCGATGAGTTTCCACGCATCCGGTGCTTTGAGTTTCGGCTCTGCCGGAACCGGCAGCTTGGCCGCCGCATTGGCCAACGACCCGTAGGTGGCGCTGCGCTTTGAGGCATCGTGATAAACGACACTGTTTTCAGCACGGCAGTCTTCGGGCTTCACACCCCATTGCTTGGCGGCGGCAGCGATTAGCATTTCACGCGCTTGGGCACCGGTTTTCAGCAACACCGGCATGTAACCGGCAATGGCATCTGAATTGCCGGTGCTTTGGCGTTTCTTGGCCGGGTTGGCGTAGGCCTCGTTCGCGGCCGAGAGCTTTACATCCACTGTCGCCCAATCGGCTTCCAATTCCTCACACAAAATTTTCGGCAGGCTTGAGTACACGCCCTGGCCGATCTCAGCCCCCGGGCACACCACAGTGACTTTGTTGTCGGGGGTGATCTGCACATATGCGTTTAAAGCGGGGGCGTTTATCGCCGCATCGCTGCCTTTCGCGGCAGAGGCTGACGTGATCGGCAGCGCCATGGCAAGCGTCAGCCCGCCCGCAGCGCTCAGGCCCACAGTCCCTAAGAGCGTGCGGCGATCAACAACATGATGTGCGATGTGATTCATATTTGCGCTCCCACGCTCGCCGGTGTTCCGTAACCATAGTTTAGCACTGCCTTGGGGTGCCCCCAAGACATCCCACAGTCTTGTTACACGCAAGGCGGCGCACAAAGAATTGTTATAGAAAGTTATTCCACCCTGTGAGTATCACCACACAGACAGCGGGACCAACACCGCGGCCACGCAGGCCGTTACGGCAGTAAAACCGGGCCCATGGCTTTGACGGCGCAAATGCGCTGACGCACTGCGGGACGGGGCTCTTCCTCTACGCCATGCTCGTACGCGATCACATGAAGATCAGTGCTGAAGGCGTTCAGCAACTCACCGGGTTTCAACAGAAAATCCGGATTGCGGGGTCGGCCCAGGTGTTCGTTGCCTTCCCCAAAGGTCTCGATGATCAGCACGCCGTTGGGATTGAGAGCCGCCACATAGTGGGGAAAGTGCGCGCGGTGTAGGTAATTCGTCACAACAATCGCATCGAAACTGCGGCCCGCGAAGGGCCAAGCGCCCGTTTCCAGATCAGCCGCCACCACCTGAATCGCGGCATCCTTTTTTAAATCCTCCAGGCCCGACACATCAATGTCGGCCGCAACGATGCCGAAGCCCAGCGTTTTGAGCGCACGCGTATGCCGGCCATGACCCGCCGCCACATCCAGTACGATACCGCCCGGCTCGATGAGGGCGGCAAACCGCAGCACCCAGTGCGAGGGCGCGATGTGCGGGTCGGCAGGGCGATCAAAACTGGTCATGGAACAACATCAATGTGGGATCGTGCGGTGAGAGCATAACGCGCTCTTCAGTACCCAAAAAGAGGACAACCCTAAAACGGGCCCTCGCAGGAACTATACGGCTCGGATAGCATTTCATCCTTACGGTCAGGGGAATAGTGATGCGGTCAGTCACAAGTAAGGTTCTAACAGCGGCGCTTTTCGGTTTGACGGCCTATGCATTGACGGCATGTGCGCAGCCAAGCCCGCGCACTGCCGAGAACTTGGAGTTCAAAGCCGCAGGCATTCATGACCGCGTGACCACCTTTGATGCCGAAATGGATATTCCGCTCGACTTCATGACCGACAAGAAAGACGTGGGCCAGCTTACCACCATGCAGGTGGATCTGCCCAAGATGGATCAGGGCAAATTGGATGGCGCGGCCTTTGTGATCTTCGCCTCGCAAGGCGTTCGCAATGCTGAAGGTTACGCGAAGGCGCGTAAGGACGCCGACACCAAGCTTGCCGCCATCGAAAGCATGCTTGCGAAATACCCGGACCGCATTGAATTGGCGCGCGCACCCGCCGATGTTGAGCGCATTGTCGCAGCCAAGAAACACTTCGTGGTGCTGTCGGTGGTGAACGCCTTCCCCTACGGCGAAGATGTGACATGGCTGTCGCAACTGTACGCGCGTGGCTTGCGCATGGTGGCCTTCAACCATGCGGGCCACAATCAGTTCGCCGACAGCGACCGGCCTCAAGAACGATTTGGCGACAAGACTGAAGAGCACGGTGGGTTATCGCCACTCGGTAAGCAAGCCGTCACCGAAATGAACCGTTTGGGCATTATTGTCGATGTGTCGCAAATCAGCTCCGCCGCCATTCTGCAAGCCGTGGCGCTTTCGAAAGCACCGGTTGTGGCGTCGCACGTGGGCGTGAAGGCGATTGTCGATAATTCGCGCAATTTGTCGGACGCGGAAATGAAAGCCATCGCGGCCAAGGGCGGCGTGGTGCATATCGTGGCGTTCAACAGCTACCTGAAAAATCCGCCGCCGGAGCAGGAAGCGGAATTAAAAGCCATTGAGCAGAAGTACGGCCTGAAAACCTTCACCGACGCGTTTTCAAAACTGCCCAAAGACAAGCTGCCCAATTTCCAGAACGAGATGGCCGAGTATCGCGCCCGCTGGCCCGGCGCCAACGTGTCGGACATGGTTGATTCCATCGACTACACCGTGAAGCTGATCGGCATTGACCATGTGGGGGTTTCGACCGACATGGAACACTCGGGCGGCATTGTGGGCTACAAAACCGCCGCCGAAGCGGAAGGCCTCACGCGTGAACTGGTTAAGCGCGGCTACAGCGAACGCGACATCGGCAAAATCTGGAGCGGTAACTTCCTGCGCGTCTGGAAAGAAGTTGAGAAACGCGCCGGGAAGTAAGCCGCCTAGTACCCAATGGTGTAGTAGCTGATCACACGGTCGACGTTCTTCTTGAAGTACTTGTCCATGTTCTTCAGGTGCATAAATTGGGGGAGCGTCAGTGTCTCGACAATCTTGTCGCCCGGGGTGCCCTTTTCCATTTCAGCTTTCACAGCCGACATCAGCGCTTCCAGATATTCACGCCGTTCGGTCACGGCACTTAAAGGGGCCGACGGCGGCCCGTGACCTTCGATGATCGTCGTCACGCCGTCTGCCACCATGGACTCGACTTCTTTCAGTGTGCGCACCCAGTTGTGCAGGCTGTAGTCCATCAGGTCGCCGCGCGGGGCCGAGCCGGGGTTCGCCATGTCGACCATCACCAGGTACGGCGTGCCTTTGATGCGAATGAACGTGAGGCAATCGCTGTGGTTAGGCCCTAAGTACATCAGCTCCAGCGTTTTATCGCCGAGTTTAAGTGTTTTGTGATCTTTGTAAGTGATGTCGGGCATCGGCACGTCGGGGTTCGGGAAGTTCTTGAAGTAGGCGACGCACTTTTCCTGAGAGATGAATTTCGCCCCTTCGTTTTTGAAAATCACGCCGCCCGCCGCATGGTCCCAATGGCCGTGCGAGTAGATGACATATTTCACGGGCTGATCGGTCACTTTGCGGATTTCTTCGCGCATGATTTGCGCTGAGGTGGGATTTAAGGGATCGGTCATGATCACGCCCTGGCCCGTGACGATGAACACGTTGCGGGCACCGGCATGGGCAAACGTGTAAATGCCATCGTCGATTTTCGTGACCTCGGGCTTCATGAATTTCGCGAATCCGAACACGCTGGGGATCGGCGCATTGGTGGGGTTGGCCGAAAACGGCTCCTTATCGCGCGCCATAGCAAGATTTGTCCCCATGGCGCACATCAGCGCCGCACCCAAAAACCACGCGAAAACCTTGTGCATTTCCCCCTCCTGTTCGAACCGCGCACAGACCCTACTATACCCTTTTTGGCCGGTTTGACGCCCCCGCCCCTTGGTTCTAATAAACCCCCTTAAACTCTGCTGTTTGGTGCCGTTTTAAGGAGATCCGCCCTTGGCCGCCGATGATGAGATTTTGGCCCTGGCTTCCGACTTTGGTCCGGCTACGCAAGAAGCGTGGCTGAAGTTGATCGACAAAGTTTTGGCGGGCGCACCGTTCGAGAAAAAACTCGTCAGTCGCACCTATGACGGCATTGCGATCCAGCCGCTCTACACCAAAGACGATTGGAAAGCGGATGCGGGCTTTCCGGGGGGCGCGCCCTACACGCGCGGTGCATCAGCACTGGCCACATCGCAAAGCGGTTGGGACATTCGCCAAAGCCACGGCCACCCGGACCCCGAAATTGCCAACAAGCAAATTCTGGAAGACTTGGAAGGCGGCGTCACGTCGATCATTTTGAAAACCGACCCATCGGGCAAGAACGGCGTCGCTATTCGCTCGTTGAAGGATTTCGATACGGTCTTAAAGGGCGTGTACCTGGATATGGCCGGCGTGGTGCTGGAGCCGAATGGCCCTTCATTGCCTTTGTCGGCCGTGTTCATGCAGCTGTTGAAATCGCGCGGGTTAAAGCCCGAACAATTCCGCGGCAACTTTGGCGCTGACCCGTTAGCCAGCTTTGCCGGTTCAGGCACACTGATCACCGAGATGGACGTGGTGCTGGCGCGCATGGCCGACACGGCCGGTTATACGGCCAAACATTTCCCCAATGCGCGCGCGATGAATGCCAAGTCGATTGTGTATCACTCGGCGGGTGCCGCCGAGGCGCAGGAACTGGCCTGCGTGATGGCGACCGCTATCGACTATTTGCGCGCCACCACCAAAGCCGGCCTCGATATCGACACAGCGTGCGGCCAAATGGCGTTCACGCTGGCCGCCGATGCGGATTTGTTCATGACGGTCGCGAAAGTTCGTGCCGCACGCAAATTGTGGGGCCGTATCGCCGAAGTGTCAGGCGCATCGCCTGAAAAGCGCGTGGCCCCGGTGTACGCCGTGACCGCACCGCGCATGATGAGCAAACGCGACCCATGGGTAAACATGCTGCGCACGACTGTGGCCTGCTTTGGCGCGGGCATTGCGGGTGCGGATGCCATTACGGTGCTGCCGTTCGACAGCGGCTTGGGTTTCGCCCGCGATCTCGGACGTCGCATTGCGCGGAATACGCAGTTGGTTCTGCAGGAAGAAACCGGCGCCAACAAAGTGGTGGATGCCGCCGGTGGTGCTTACCTATTTGAAACACTGACAGACAAAGTGGCCGATGCAGCCTGGGCCTTGTTGCAAGAGATCGAGCGCGCGGGCGGCATGGCGAAGGCGCTGATGTCTGGGCTCATTGCGCAGAAGATCGGCGCGGTGCAGGCCGAGCGCGCCAAGAACTTGAGCCGTCGCAAAGACGCTTTAACCGGCGTCAGCGAATTCCCCAACATGCACGAAGCCGCCATTGCGGCTGATCATCCCGATGTGGCTGCGATTGTGGCCAAGCGCGATCAAGGCCCCGTGGGTACTGTGCCTGCGCTGGCTGAACCCAGCGACGGCACACTGATGACGGTGCTGGTGAAAGCCGCTGCCGATGGTGCCAACGTTCCAGCTATGGCGAAAGCGCTGGCAGGCACACCCATCACCATGACACCGCTGCCGAAGATCAATTTGGCTGATGGATTTGAAAACTTGCGCGATCTGGGCGATGCATTCAAAGCCAAGTACGGTGCAACGCCGAAAGTGTTTGTCGCCAACATCGGCAAAGTCGCTGACTTCACGGCGCGCGCCACCTACGCCAAAAACTTCTTCGAGGCGGGCGGCATAGAAGCCGTGATGGGTGCGGGCAGCGATGACATTGCCG
>JAEUKL010000088.1 GCA_016793005.1 Rhodospirillaceae bacterium
GTCGCTGCCGGTGTAAAGTTCGTCCTTGGGCATCTGGCGGCGGTGGTAATCACCGATGCGTTCGGCCGCCACATGCAGCGCCTTCAAGGTTTCAGCATCGCATTTCTTGGCAGCATTTTTGATGTCATCGCCAGAGAACGCCAACTGATCGGCCTTCAACGTCTGGCGATCCCACTTCGCCGTATACTCAAGCACGGCCTCATCGCCGCGCTTTTTCACATCGGCCAGAATGTTCGCGACAGCGCCGTCCACATCGGATTTTTCGTCGCGGCTGGCATTCACCAGAGCGGAAAAATCTGCTTCGAAATTCTTGTCGTGCGCAAACAGCAGCTTAGACATGATTAACCTGCCACCGCCGCACGGAACTTTTCAATCCAGCCGCTGATTTCTTCCGAGCGCACTTTCAAAGCTGTGCGGTTCACAATCAGACGCGAGGAGACTTGCGCAATGGTCGCAGTTTCACGCAAACCATTCGCTTTCAATGTCGCCCCTGTGGAAACGAGATCAACAATACGCGGGCACAAGCCAAGCACGGGCGCCAGTTCCATCGCTCCGTTCAGCTTCACGCACTCGGCTTGAATGCCGTGTTCGGCAAACCATTTGGCCGTGATGTGCGGGTACTTGGTGGCGACGCGCACGTGGCTCAGTCGCGATAAATCCAAATCCTCGCCGAAGCTGACCGGTTGGGCGATGGAGAGGCGGCATTTGCCGATGCCTAAATCCAGCGGCGAATAAATTTCCGAGTAGTCGAACTCCATCAGCACGTCGTTACCAGCGATGCCAATGTGTGCCGCACCAAAAGCCACGAAGGTCGCCACATCGAAGCTGCGCACGCGGATGATCTTCACGCCGGGCACGTTGGTGGAAAAACTGAGCGCGCGGGAGCTTTCGTCACCCAACGCTGCTTCGGGTTCGATCCCGGCGCGGCGTACGATGGGCAACGCTTCGTCTAAAATGCGGCCCTTCGGCAGGGCGATGATCAACGGTTGGGGCGACATGATAGCTACGATAACTGATCCCAGATCACGGCGGGACCTTCGGCAAGCCCCATATATAGAGAGCCGTGGTTTTACACGGTTTTAACAGGAGTCACTACCGGGGATCAGCCTTAAAATTCAGGGGTTTAGCCTGAAATTTGGGGGTTTAGCCCCCGCCCACGCGCTCAATCGTCGCCCCGCAGGCTTCCAGCTTCTGCTCCAGGCGTTCGTAGCCGCGGTCGAGGTGGTAGACGCGGTTCACCAGGGTTTCGCCCGAGGCCGCCAAGCCCGCCAGCACCAATGATACTGACGCGCGCAGATCAGTGGCCATCACAGGCGCTCCAGACAGTTTGGTTTTACCGCGCACGATGGCCGAGGTGCCGTGCACGTTCACGTCCGCGCCAAAACGCGTGAGTTCAGGCACGTGCATGAAGCGGTTTTCGAAAATCGTTTCGGTAATCATGCTGGCGCCGTCGGCGGTGGCCATCAGGGCCATCCACTGGGCCTGCATATCGGTGGGGAAGCCTGGGAACGGCTCGGTCATCACATCGACACCTTTGAGGCCGTTCTTCGCCGAGACAACAATGCCATCGGGCGTTTCGGTGATTTCAACGCCGGCTTGCTTCATCGAGTCAAACACGGCTTTCAAGAGATCGTAGCGCGTGCCTTTTAGTTTCAATGAACCGCGCGTGATGGCCGCCGCAATGGCATAGGTGCCGGTTTCGATGCGGTCGGGCACCACCGGTACGCGCGCGGCATGCAACTTCTCAACGCCTGTCACGCGCAAGGTACCGGACCCAAGCCCGGTGATCTTGGCGCCCATGGCGTTCAAGCACTCAGCCAAGTTGGTGATCTCGGGCTCGCGGGCCGCGTTCTCAATTACCGTTTCGCCTTCCGCCAATGACGCCGCCATCAGCACGTTCTCGGTGCCGCCCACAGTGATCTTGGGGAAAATGATCTGGGCACCCTTCAAGCGCTTGGCAACAGTGGCGTGCACATAGCCTTGCTTGAGTTCGATCTTTGCACCCAAAGCTTCCAGCGCTTTCAAATGCAGATCGACGGGGCGCGTACCGATGGCGCAACCACCGGGCAGCGACACTTTCGCTTCGCCGTGACGCGCGACCAGCGGACCCAGCACCAACACGGAGGCACGCATGCGGCGCACCAAATCATACGGCGCAGTCACGGACGCAATCTTTTCGGTGCGCAGCGTCATGGTGCGGCCCGTGGCACCCGCTTCGGCGATATCGGCCCCCGCACCCAGCGCCGACTGGTCAATCCGCATCCCCAACTGGCGCAACAAGTTACCCATGGTGGTGATGTCGGCCAGTTCCGGCATGTTGGTGAGTGTGAGGGGCTCGTCGGTTAACAAGCCCGCCGCCATCAGCGGCAGTGCAGCGTTTTTAGCGCCACCGATAACGATCTCGCCCACAAGCGGCTTGCCGCCTTCAATCCGAATTGCATCCACGTCTTAGGAATCCTTGTTCGACTTTTTTATTATAGGCGCGCCCTTACAAACGAGGGAGCGTGACACCCTTCTGGCCTTGATACTTACCCTTGCGGTCACGGTACGACACGGCACACGGTGAATCTGCTTTCAGGAATATGAACTGGCACGCCCCTTCGTTGGCATAAATGCGCGCGGGCATGGGCGTGGTGTTCGAGAATTCCAACGTTACGTGGCCTTCCCACTCGGGCTCTAATGGTGTCACATTCACGATGATCCCACATCGGGCATAAGTGGATTTGCCCAGGCAGATCACCAGCACATCGCGCGGAATGCGGAAGTATTCCACAGTGCGCGCTAAGGCGAACGAGTTGGGCGGGATCACGCAAACGTCGGTCTTGCGGTCCACGAAGCCTTTTTCCGAGAAGTGCTTGGGGTCCACCACCGCAGAGTCGAGGTTTGTGAAAATCTTGAACTCGTCAGCCACGCGCGCATCGTAGCCGTACGACGACACACCATAGGAAATCACATTGTCCCGTCTGAGGTTTTCCGTGAACGGTTCGATCATGGCCTGTTCGATCGCCATTTGACGGATCCAGGTATCGGGCATCACGGACATTGCAGGGAACCTTAAGAGGGGCGGAAATGAGTGGCGCAGGGACCTTAAAGCCCCTGGCCGTTGTAGCCCAGGCGCTACGGGCCCTCAAGTAATCGGGCTTTGGGGCTATTTTTGGTCAGGCTTGGCGTCGGACTCGGGCGCAACCTGATCGGGATCGGGCGCTGTGGCCTGTGCGCGTTTCTGCGCTTTGCGTTTGAGCAGGTTCGCGCGCAGGGCCTCGGCTGACCGGGCCAGGCCATCGTCGGACTTTGGATTATGCATACGCTTGCCAATCAAGCTGGAAGGTGTCGTTTTCTCGGTCATGGCAGATAGAAGGCTTAACGGATCAGTCCTCTGGCCATAGACTACCGCCAATGAACAAGTAAAGAGCCAGGGCATAAGAAAAAGCCCAAAACCGGCCTGCCATGAAGCCGACATGGGGATATGGCGATAGGGGATATGGGGGACATGGGATGGCGCCAGCCGACCTTGCATCAGAGGCCGTTTCGCCCGACCGCATCAGCACAGCGCGCGAGCTTGGGGCCGAGGCCCCGCTGGCCGACGGCATCACCGGGCTTGTGGATAGCCTGCCCGCCTCATCGCCGCGCCCGCGGCTGAAAACCGACACCCTGAAAGGCGATCTCTCGGGTGGTTTTCTGGCGGCTGTCATCAGCGTCGCCGAGTCCATCCCCTACGGCCTTCTGGTCTTCGCACCCCTGGGTCTGGCCGCTGCGGCCGAAGGGGTCATGGCGGGCTTGTACGCCTCCATCTTCGCGGCCTTTGTGGCAGCCTTATTTGGCGGCACACAGAACCTGATCAGCGGGCCCCGCGCCTCCACCTCCGTCATTATGGCAATTATGGTCGCGACTTTGGCCAAAGCGCCCGATCTCAACGCCCACGGCGGCGTGCCCATGGCCATCGCGCTCTCATTCTTCGGCGTGCTGTTGGCGGGCGCGCTGCAAATTCTATTCGGCGCGGCCAAACTTGGGCGGATCATCAAGTTTGCGCCCTATCCGGTGATCGCGGGCTTCATGAACGGCGTGGCCATTCTGCTGTTTCTGAGCCAGGTGAAATTTCTGCTGGGTCTGCCTGAGCGTTTTCATTGGAGCGAGTGGCAGATGATCGGCGCGCAAATTCAGCCATGGACGTTTGTGGTCTCCGCCATCACCATCATCGCCATCGTTCTAGGCCCGCGCATTACGCGCCATGTGCCGTCGCTGGTGGTCGGCTTGGCGGTCGGCATCGCCACTTACTATTTCATCGCGGACCAAGTGGGCCTGGACGTGATGGGGCCAGTGGTGGGTGAAATTCCGCCCGCGACATTTTCACTGGCGGCGTTAGCGCCTGTGTTCAGCGAAGGCTGGTCACCGTGGATGTTGGCCCGCATCGCCGACATAACGCCCATCATTTTTGTACTTGCCGTTATCGCCTCTATCGACTCGCTTATGGGTGCTGCGGCCTTGGACTCGCTCACCTACGCGCGCCACAACAGCAATCGTGAACTCATTGCGCAAGGTCTGGCCAACATGACTTCGGGCGTCGTGGGTGGCTTAGCCTGCTCGGGCGCCTTGGCCCGCAGTGCCGCGAGCTATCACAGCGGTGCACGCACGCGGCTGAACGGCATTGCACACGCTGGCTTTGTACTGCTGATCACGCTGGCGGCAGGGCCTTGGGTGGGCACCATCCCACGCGCCGTACTTGCCGCAATCTTAACAGTCGTCGCCATCGGGATGATGGATGCCTGGAGCCGCGAGTTGGTGCTGCGCCTGAAAGCCGCCGGGCACTATCGCCGCGAAGTATCGGCCAACCTAGTGGTTGTTATTGCGGTCGCATTCGTAACCGTAGCCGTGAACCTGATCGCGGCTGTGGCCACCGGCATGCTGATTGCGATGGTGCTGTTCGTCACGCAAATGAGTAAATCCATCGTACGCCGGGTGTATGACGGCCGCCAGCGCCGCTCGCTGAAAGTGCGTGACCGCGAGGACGCCGAACTTCTCGCCGCCCACGGCGACAAGATCGCGGTAGTGGAATTGGATGGGCCGCTGTTCTTTGGCACAGCCGATGCGCTGCTACATCAGGCTGAAAGCGGCAGCACCAATGCTGAAATCATTGTGCTCGATTTCCGACGCGTCTCGGAAATGGATGCAACCGGCGTGCGTCTGCTACAGGTGCTGGCGCGTACCATTTCGACCAGCGGGCGGCATCTGTTGATGGCGCACATCACGCCATCCAACGACTTTGGCCAATTCATCGCCGCCATCGGCGGACGACACTTGTTCACGCACGTGCTGTGCTTCGCCGATACCGACGCTGCCCTGGAGTGGGCAGAGGATCGCTTGGTCGTGGAGTACACCGAGAACCCACGGACCGAGCAGGAAATGGCGCTGTCCGAACTGTGCATCACCGAAGGATTTTCCGCCAACGACATTGACCTGATCTCGCGTTACGTCGAGCGCCAAGAGTTCGAAGCCGGCCAAGTGCTGTTCCATGAAGGTGCGGCGGGTGATGCGCTGTACCTCTTGGTGCGCGGCACCGTCACAATCCGGCTGATGCGTGAAGACGGCGAGGCTTTGCGCCTAGCTACGCTCATCCCCGGCGTGATGTTCGGCGAAATGGCACTTCTGGAGCGGCAAACCCGGTCGGCGGATGCCGTGGCCACCTCATCCATTGTCGTCTACAAAATGGACCAGGCCCATTTCCTCGCGATCCTGGCCAACCACCCCGTGCTGGCGACGCAACTGATAGCCAACATGGCCCGCGCCATTGCCGCGCGGCTGCGGGTCACCAGCGACCACCTGCGGGCGGTCAGCTAGGCAAGTCCGCGTTTTTACTCGCTTTTTCGGTGCGATAGGCGGCTTGCCTGGGCTGAGGGCTTGTGGCATGTTCCGCGCCTCTTCGCCGGGGACCTGCACTCTATATTGGCTTTATATATAGCTGCTGATTTGCCCCCGATGCTGCCGTAGCTCAGTGGTAGAGCACCCCCTTGGTAAGGGGGAGGTCGAAAGTTCAATCCTTTTCGGCAGCACCATTTCTTCTTTCAGTTATGCCACCTCAACGTTCGCGCTTGGACGCGGGCGGAACCTTTATTTTCGCACCATTGTCTTTCATATTCTGGACGAGTTGAGTTGCTGTTGAACGAAAGCATGGCGCGATGATTTCACCGAAACAAGCGGACATGATTGCACATACGTTTCAGACGCGCGGCCGGATTGTCCTCCGCAAGTTACTGCCTCAGGAGATCATTGCAGATCTGCTGAATCTCATTATTGCGCAATGTGAGAAAATTTATCCGGCGGACCACAAACCGATTCACACCGACAATCCGCTCGCGTCTATAACCGATCCAAATCTGTTTGTGCCTATTGCCCACGCGTTAAAAACGTCCGGCGCGCTGGATGCGATTCTTGGTCCAATCTCGTTTCTGCGCCTCCCAACCTCGGGCCGCGCGGTGCATCCCAATCATGCGGAAGGCCTTGGTCCGACCCACCAAGATGGGGGGCGGCTCACCGATATGGATGAATTCCTGACCATGTGGGTCCCGCTTGTCGAGATTGACCAGGACTGCGGGGGCCTTGGGTTCTATCCAACGATTGGTTTGCCTACGGGCGCAATTCCGGAGACTGGCGACGGCATCGATATGGGCGATCTGGTGCCCGAGGGCGTTCACATGTCGCCGGGCGATGTGCTTTTGTTCCACAAGTTCATGCCGCATGTGTCCATGCCCAACACATCGACCCGCATCCGCTACAGCATGGATATGCGCTTTTGCAGCGCACTCAGCCCGCGCATGAAGAAACCGGCCATTGACCTGCAAGCGTGGAAATTTATCCCACGACCGAATTGAGATTCGGCACCGTTTCTATCTTGGATTCACGAAAGTCGTGAGCCTGTATTTTCACTCAAAAAATTTTACTGTGAGTAACTTGCCGATAGCGCTTGGCACGGGCCTGCGATTGTTTCTATTTTCGCCGCCCTTTCGCGTTTTAGAATTGTTACGGATTAATCTGATATGGACATCAACGTCGCCCTGAAGCACGCCAAGATCATCGCCGATGAGATTGGCGCAAAGCCGGTGCAGACGGCGGCCGCTATTGGCCTGCTGGACGAAGGGGCGACAGTGCCGTTCATCGCGCGCTATCGCAAAGAAGTCACCGGCGGCCTGGATGACACGCAACTGCGCACGCTGGCAGAGCGGTTGTCTTACTTGCGCGAGTTGGATGACCGCCGCAACGCCATCACCGCGTCCATCACAGAGCAAGGCAAACTGACGGAAGAGTTGGAAAAGAAACTGGCGGCGGCTACCACCAAGGCCGAGTTGGAAGACATTTACCTGCCCTACAAACCCAAACGCCGCACCAAGGCCGAGATCGCGCGCGAAAATGGTTTGGGACCTCTTGCTGAAAATATTATGGCTGACCGGGCCGCCACGCCATCGGAACTGGCCACCGCTTATGTGAACGACAAAGTTGCCGATGTAAAAGCAGCCCTGGATGGTGCCCGCGACATTCTGACCGAGCAATTTGCCGAGAATGCCGACCTGGTGGGACGCTTGCGCACCTACATGAAAGACCGCGCCTTCCTGCGGTCCAAGGTCGTCGCCGGCAAGGAAACCGAGGGTGCTAAGTTCTCGGACTACTTCGATCACACCGAACGCTGGGCCATGGCGCCGAGCCACCGCGCGCTGGCCATGCTGCGCGGCCGCAACGAGGAAATTCTGTCGATTGATCTTGAGGTCGATGCGGACAACACATCGAAGATCAAACCTGTCGAGCAGATGATCGCCGACACCTATGGCATTACGGGGTCGCAACCCGGCAATGTGTGGCTGATGGGTGTTGCCACCTGGACCTGGCGCGTGAAACTGTCGCTGCACCTGATGATCGATCTGATGAGTGAATTGCGCCAGCGCTCGGAACAGGAAGCCATCAACGTCTTTGCCCGCAACCTGAAAGACCTGCTGTTGGCGGCCCCGGCCGGTTCACGGGCCACCATGGGCCTGGACCCCGGCATCCGTACGGGTGTGAAAGTGGCCGTCGTCGATGGCACAGGCAAAGTGCTGGCGACCACCACAGTCTATCCCTTCCCGCCCAAGAACGACATTCGCGGCACGCAACTTGAACTGGCCAGCTTAATCCGCAAGCACAGCGTGAATCTGATCGCGATTGGGAATGGAACCGGCAGCCGCGAAACCGAAAAACTGGTGGCCGATATGCTGGCCGCAATCCCCGCTCCGAAACCCACCAAAGTGATCGTCAGTGAGGCAGGTGCGTCTGTGTACTCGGCCTCGGAATTGGCCGCGCGCGAATTCCCCGACCTTGATGTATCACTGCGCGGTGCGATTTCAATTGCGCGACGGCTGCAAGACCCATTGGCTGAATTGGTGAAAATCGAGCCCAAATCCATTGGGGTTGGTCAGTATCAGCACGATGTGGATCAATTCCGCCTCAGCAAATCCTTGGACGCAGTTGTGGAAGACGCGGTGAACGCTGTGGGCGTAGACCTGAACACAGCCTCTCCGTCACTCTTGGCCCGTGTGTCGGGGCTTACATCGTCCCTGGCGGAAGCAATTGTGACACACCGCAACGTCAACGGGCCGTTTGCCAACCGCAAAGACTTGCTGAAAGTCACGCGCCTGGGCCAGCGCACGTTCGAACAATGTGCAGGCTTCTTGCGTATTGTAGATGGCAGCGAGCCTTTGGATGCCTCGGCTGTGCACCCGGAAGCTTATGATGTGGCCAAGAAGATTGTCGCGGTCTGCGGGCGTGATGTTCGTGCGTTAATGAACGATGGCGCAGCCTTGAAAGCCTTAGACCCCCGCGTGTTCGTGGACGAGAAGTTTGGCCTGCCCACCGTGCGCGATATTATAGCCGAGCTTGAAAAACCCGGCCGCGACCCGCGACCCGAGTTTAAAACCGCCACCTTTGCCGAAGGTGTCGACGATATGAAAGACTTAAAGCCCGGCATGTTGCTGGAAGGCACTGTGACAAACGTGGCAGCCTTTGGCGCGTTTGTGGATATCGGCGTGCATCAAGATGGGTTAGTTCACGTGTCGCAACTGGCGGATCGCTTCATTAAGGACGCACATGAAGTGGTGAAGGCCGGCGACATCGTGAAAGTGCGTGTGGTCGAGGTTGACCTTGCACGCAAGCGCATCAGCCTGACCATGCGCAAAGACGGCGGTGAAGGCGGGATGGCGCGCGCGGGCGGCGCACGTGAGGCCGGAAAACCCCAAGGGAAAAACTACAGCATGCCGCCGCCGCGCCGCAGCGAAGCGCCGCAGCAGGGTGCGCTGGGTGCTGCATTGGCTGCGGCCTTGAAGAAGAAATAAGTCTAACACCTGACGGATATGCCTACGCCCCATCGCCAGAAGAGCATTTTGCGATGGCCGCAAGGCCGCGCATGAGGAATACTACGCCCTGTTCAACACAGGGTGTCGTTCGTATGAAAGCGCTGTTAAGCCTTCAATTAGGCGGGCCCGAGACACTGCGCCTGACCGATGTTCCCGACCCCGTGGCGGGCCCGGGCGAGATTGTCATTCGCGTCAAAACCTGCGGCGTCAATTACCCCGACGTATTGATCATCGAGGATCGCTATCAGGAAAAGCCGCCGCGCCCCTTCGCGCCGGGCGGTGAAGTGGCCGGCATTGTCGAGTCTATCGGCCCCAAGGTCAGTGGCTTTGCGACGGGCGACGCGGTTGTGGGGCTGACGTATCACGGCGGCATGGCTGAAAAGATCGCGATTGCGACACCGCTTGTGGCCAAGCTGCCGCCGGGCGTGCCGTTTGCCGAGGCTGCCGTTCTGCAAACCACCTACAGCACCTCGTACTACGCCCTGAAAGATCGCGGCCAACTGCAACCGAAAGAGCGCCTGCTGGTGTTGGGTGCATCGGGTGGCGTCGGCATCGCCGCCGTCGAGTTAGGCAAGGCCATGGGCGCTTATGTGGTCGGCGCGGTCTCGTCGCCCGAGAAAGCCGAGATTGTACGCAAGGCCGGTGCAGACAGCGTGATGATCTACCCCAGTGGCGAGTTGAACGCGGACCAACAACGCGATCTGACTAAATCATTCCGCGCGGCCTTCGGCGGCGAGAATGCCGATGTGGTGTATGACCCCGTCGGTGGCGCATACATGGAACCGGCTTTACGCGCCACCAACTGGGGTGGACGTTATTTGGTTGTGGGTTTTGTTGCAGGCATTCCACGCGTACCAATGAATCTTCCCTTACTCAAAGGCTGTTCGATTGTCGGCGTGCTGCTGGGCGCGCACGCGATGCGCGACCCGGTTGCCTATCGTCGCAACGTTGATGAGCTTTTTGCCATGTACCATGACGGCAAGGTAAAACCGCTGATTTCAGCACGTTTTCCATTAGAGCGTGGCGCAGAGGCCATCGCCATGCTGCGCGACCGCAAGGCTGTGGGCAAAGTAGTGGTGGCCGTAGCCGAATGATCAGCCGCGAACACATCGGCCTGAAGTCGGAACCCCGCAGCATTGATGTGGAAGCGGGGCAGCTTAAATTTTTCGCGAAAGCCACAGGCCAGACCGATCCGATTTATTCTGATGAAACGGCCGCACGCGCTGCCGGCCATCCGGCACTCCCTGCGCCACCCACATTCTCCATCAGCCTTGCCGCAGGCGCTCCTGCAAAGATTGGCACTTTAGAAAGCATGGGTGTGGATATGCGCCGCATCCTGCACGGCGAGCAATCGTTCACCCATCACCACATGATCTATGCCGGCGACCGTATTACCTTAGTGACAACCGTCAGCGATATTTACGACAAGAAAGGCGGCGCGCTGGAATTCATCGTGCAGGACACAACAGCGACCAACCAGAAGGGCGACCTGTGCGTCACGTACCGTACAGTCGTGGTGGTGCGCAATGGCTAGATTGACGCGCGCGACCGCAAAAGTGGGTGACAAACTGCCTACCCACATTCAAGGCCCGATTACGCGCACCACGCTGGCTTTGTTCGCAGGCGCATCCAACGACCACACGCCGTTCCACATTGATACGGATTACGCCAAAGCCGCAGGCATGGATGACGTGATCGCGCACGGCATGCTTTCGATGGCGTATCTGGGCCAACTGCTGACGCAAGCCGTACCCCAGGAAAGGTTGCGCAGTTGGACGGTGCGGTTCAAAGCCATTACGCCTGTGCATGCCACCGTCAAATGCACCGGCGAAATTCTAGAAATCTTTGAACAAGACAGCGAAACGCGGGCCAAGCTGCGCATATGCGCCGTCATCGACGGCGACATTGTAACGCTCGAAGGCGAAGCAATTGTCGCGCTGGATTAAGAATCCCGCGCTACGTCTGGCTATGGAACAAGAACGGCGAAACCGTTTTTAAGTTC
>JAEUKL010000110.1 GCA_016793005.1 Rhodospirillaceae bacterium
GTCGCTGCCATACGCAAAAATCGGATACATCACCAATGATGATTGCACCGACAACATAGAGCGGTAACCGGAATCCACGCGCTCGATTTCGCGCGCAATCAACCCATACGCCACGTGGCTGATGCCGGGTCCGCCGTATTCCGCCGGGATCGTCGGGCCCAGCAAGCCCAGCGCGCCCATTTCAGGATAAATGTTGGGGTCGGTTTTTTCGTTGCGGAAGGCATCGACAACGCGCGGCAGCAGTTTGTCTTGGGCGTACTTGCGCGTGGTATCCTGAATCATGCGCTCGTCATCCGAAAGCATGGCGTCAAAGCCCAGCGCATCCTGCCAATTGAATTTCGCCCACTTCGAGCCGCGTGGTTTCTCGCTCATCCCTGCTCTCTTTTTGATTTTTGTTTTGTTACTTTACGGCGCCGAAGAAATAGAGCGGCCCGGCCTTCTTTGGCGCAGGTGTATCGCCACCCTCTTTCCGCGCGTCAATCATCTTGTGTTCGGCCTCGTGACGGCCAACAGGCTGCGCCCATACCGGAAATGCATTGGGCTCGGTTACTTTCGGCGCCCAGCGCTCGAACACTTTGTCCGCTTCAAAACCCGCCGATGCCGTTTCCTTGGTGTAGCTGAGTGTATGCAGCTTCGCCCAAAACGGCTCTGCGTTGTACCAACTGTCCCAGTCGCGCATGAAGCGTTCGAACACAGGTGTAGTTTCATCGAAATTCGGCTGTTCGAAATTCAGGAACAAACCGCCTGGACGCAACACGCGGTAAATTTCTTTAATCATGTTGCGAAACCCAGTCAGCGACGTTTCGTGCCACAGCATGGCGGTGATGACCAGGTCCATGCTGTTGTCGTCGTAAGGCAAGTGTTCGCCGCTGGCTTGGCGGAAGGTGACGTTGTTGACGCCCATGGCTTTGGCGCGCGCATGGCCATAACGCAGCATGGGGGCCGCCACATCCAGTGCAATCACATCCGCGTCGGGGAACGCCACAGCAAGCGGCAATGTGTTGAAGCCGCCGCCCGCGCCCACATCGAGAATCTTTTTTGGATTGAGGTTCGGATATTCGGCTTGAATAAATGCTGCCAGGCTGCGGCCCAAGGCATCGCTTTTGCCACCCGTACCGCCGCCCGCGATCACAAAATGCCCGGCTTCGTAGTTGGCGGCCACCGATACGTCATCATCGTTGAGTGCGGCCACATAACCGCCCGGCGCGCAGTGGTTATCCACTTGCGTCACATAGCCGGGCAGTTCCAATGATGGATCCAGCTGCAACTTGTTCGAGCCGGCATTCAGCGACTTCGCCACCGCGTTGACCTGTTCAATCTGGCGGAACGTCATAAAGCGGCCGATCTGCTGGCGCATTTCCTGCGCATTACGGCGCAGGGCCGACCACGACTGGTACATGGGGTTTTTCAGCATGGCGTCGCGCACTTCGCGGCTGCTGGTGGGTGTACGACCGCGTTCTTTCTCGAATTCCGGCGCGACGCGCTTTTCGTACACTGCCTTCATGCGGGGGGCGACCTTTGACCCCAAATGGCTGGTCAGGCTCAGAAGGAAATTCATGTGCGCGGTTTCATCGTGCGTGGCCTGCGGCATCACCACATGGCGGCTGATGCAGGTGTACGGCGGCGGCAGCGTCACCTGGGGTTTAGGTTGCGGCGTTGAAGCCGCGTCAGTGGTTTGATCCAACATCGTCGCACCTCACTTTTCAGCGCATGTTATTGCTGTGATCCAGACAACACCATACCATGATGCCTCACTTGCGATGCCGCTGAACGCCATGGCCCGAACAACACGTTCGATATGCGGACTTTCCATCATCACATTGCTGGCTTTTCACACGCCCGCAAGTGGGCAAAGCCGCCTGTCGGCAGGGCTTTACGGCGATATTATTGAGCAGGCCATCACCATCCATCAATCCCACCTGGACGTCAGCGGGCCGGAGTCGGCCAGCCTTGTGGCCCTGGGATTAGAGCCCTTTATCACCGCACTGCCTGTCGCCCCGCCCGACCTGTCGGGGAATGCCGTCATCGGGCACGATGAACGGGGGCGTGCGAAAGCCGGGTTGGCGGTGGATTTTTCGCCCTATGCCCTTTTTAAAAGCCGCGACCCGCTGAAGGATTATCAAGATAGCCCCTTAAGCCGCGTGTTGTACCGCACGCAGCTGTCTGTGGCGGTAAGCCGCGCCGCATTTAATGATGACGAAGGATTGCGCGCCGCGCCGGCGCTGCGCATCGTTTTTCACAACCGCCGCGACCCGCGCGTTCATCGCGGACCGGGGTCTTTGCTCAACTGCCTGATCGAACGATCAAACCCGCCCCCGCCGGAATGGGTCGCTCAACTTGAAGGGATCACCCGGGCACTTAACCAACCGGTATCCGCCACGGCTGCAGGCGCGGCCGCACGCAAAGTACTGCAAGACAAACATGACCGCCTTTACAGCCAACTGATAAATTGGGCGGCAATCGCTGTGCGCGCGAGCCTGCCGTCGTGCCGCAACGAGACCAACGTGGCCCGCTATGGCTGGAACCCGACCGCATTAGCCGGGGGCATTGCGCCGGTATTCACGGCAAAATCCAATTCAGAGACCCAAGTTATTGTGCAGCACGCGTATACGAGTTGGACCGCATGGCTGACCGGATCTTACGGGTTCGACCCGCAATCCAACACATCGGGTTATCAGACGACCTGGGCGGCGGCCCACATTCAGCTTCTGGGCCAAGCCATGTATCAATCGAATGAACGCATCAGCCTCACCTCGCCGGCCACCGGCGAAATAGAAGCGCGGACAGATCGCCTGACGTTCTCTGGGCGCCTCCGATTTGGGCTGCCGGACTGCAGCGCCAGCGTTGAAACTGCGCTGATGCACGAAAACCGACGCGGGCTCTCATCAGACACCTACACGCGAATATCGGCAGGTGGGGATTTTCGCGTGACCGAGGGGCTATGGCTGACCGTCAGCGCGGGCCGGACACTCGGACGGGCCGGCGCACAGAATGTGACGCAAATCTTTTCCCGGCCGGGAAACGACGAGACAATTGTGCGTGTCGCACTGAAGTGGGTGCCGCTCGATCTGGTTCCCTGGTAAATTTGGGCCAAACTCTCTCGCCCAAACTCTCTCGCGGTGTGGACTCTTAAAACAGCGCCGTTTGCGGTTAGGGCGTCCACGCCCTTAAAATAACACCCTTCAAACGTGAGCAGAAAATTATGGGCCAAACGCTCGTCGAAAAAATCATTGCGCGTGCCGCTAGCAAACCAACCGTACGGCCGGGCGAAATCGTCACCTGCAAGGTCGATCTGGCTATGATTCTCGATTCCGGCGGTCCGCGCAAAGTATGGCCGCGCATGAAGGAATTGGGCGTAGGCGTGTGGGACCGCGAAAAGTTGATCGTCGTCACCGATCACTTTGTGCCTGCCGTCGATGCCGAAACCGCGCAAATTCTGAAAATCTCCCGCGACTTCGTGCGCGAGTTCGACATCAAGCATTTCTACGACATGAAGGGCATCGGGCACATCATTCTGGCCGAGAACGGCCACCTGCAACCTGGCATGTTCACGTGCGGTGGCGACAGCCACTCCACCATGGGCGGCGCGTACGGCTGTTACATGTCGGGCTTCGGCGGCATTGAGATGACGGGCGTGTGCATTACGGGCGAGATCTGGACGCGCGTGCCCGAAACCATTCGTGTCGATTGGTCGGGCAAGTTCAATCAAGCGGTCGTCGCCAAGGACATCATGCTGCACTTGTGTCGCGCACTCGGCATGGACAATGCCTTCAAGGCCATCGAATTCGGCGGCGAGACAGTGCGTAACATGTCCATGAGCGAGCGCGGCGTGTTGTGCAACATGGCTGCGGAATTAGGTGGCGAAGCCGGCGTGATTGAACCCGACGACATCACGCTTGCCGCCATTCGCGCGGCCGGCAAAGAGCCCGCACCAGACGCCCTGAAGTGGCGCAGTGATGATGATGCGGTGTATGCGGCCAAGCACGCCTTCGATGCATCGACACTTCAACCCCAAGTGGCCGCGCCGCACGCCCCCTCCAACAGCGGGCCTGTGGACGATTACAAAGGTAAAAAGATTGATCAGGCCTACATCGGCGCTTGCGTAGGCGCGAAGCTGAGCGATTTGCATATGGCCGCCGAAGTACTAAGGGGTCGCAAAGTCGCGAACCACGTGCGCCTGCTTGTCGCGCCCGCGACGCAAAAGGTTTATGCCGATGCGGCGGCCGACGGCACGCTTGGCATTCTGACCGATGCGGGTGCGACCATGCTGGCTTCGGGGTGCGGGGCGTGCGCGGCACTAGGTGCGGGCGTACTCAGCGACGGCGAAGTTTGCATTTCCACCACCAATCGCAACTTCCAGGGCCGTATGGGCTCGAACAAAGCGTCTGTGTATTTGGGCTCACCCTACACGGTTGCAGCAGCGGCTGCCGCAGGCACTATTGCCGACCCGCGGGAGTTTTTGCCATGAGCATTGTCAGCGGAAAAGCATGGCGCTTTGGCGATGAGATCAACTCTGATCTTTTGGCGCCGGGGCTGTATTTAAAATCCGCCAACGAGATCATGGCTCAGCATTGTCTGGAGTCTGTTGACCCCACATTTGCAAAATCCGTGCAGCCGGGCGATGTGATTGTGGCCGGGCATAACTTCGGCGTCGGCAGCGCGCGCGAGCAAGCCGCACTCAGTTTGCAGTTGCTGAAAGTGGGCGCAGTGCTGGCGGAAAGTTTCGCGCGTATTTTCTACCGCAATGCCTTGAACTTCGGCGTGCCGTGTTTGTTTTTTCCGCAATACAACGAAATCAGCGCCGGCGATAAGCTTGAAGTGGACCCGGTAGCGGGAACTATCAAGAACCTCACCACCGGCAAAGGCTATACGGTCGATCCCATCCCTGCGCACTTGATGGAGATGATCACCGATGGCGGCCTGATGCCGCACTTGAAAAAGAAACTTGGTAAAGGACGGGCAGCATGAGTCATGCAAAAGCACTTCGTGACTTACTTAAAGCGCCTGGCGTCATTGTTGCCCCCGGCATGTACGACGCTTTTACCTCCCTAATGATCGAGCAGCATGGGTTTAAGTGCGCGTACTTGGGCGGGGCCAGCATTTCCTATACGCGCATTGCGCAGCCGGATATTGGGCTCACCTCTGTTTCGGAAGTGGCGCAAGTGGTGAGCCACATCCGTGAGCGTATTTCCATTCCATTTATTGTTGATGCCGATACGGGCTTCGGTAACGCGCTCAACACGCAGCGCAGCGTGAAACTGCTGGAGCGCATGGGCGCCTCGGGCATTCAGCTGGAAGATCAAACCTACCCAAAGCGCTGCGGACACTTGGCAGGCAAAAGCCTCGTCTCGAAAGAAGAAATGGTGGGCAAGTTGAAAGCCGCCGTCGATGCGCGGGCCGACAAAAATACGGTGATCGTCGGGCGCACCGATGCCATTGCCGTGGAAGGATTCGACAAGGCGGTTGATCGCGCCCACGCCTATGTGGAGGCCGGAGCCGATGTGCTGTTCATCGAAGCGCCCCAGACAATCGAACAAATGCAGACGCTGGGCAAAATGTTCGCGGGCAAGGCGCCGCTGCTGGCCAACATGGTCGAAGGCGGGAAAACACCCCTGAAGTCAGCCAAGGAGTTGGGCGACCTGGGATTTAAGGTTGTGATTTTCCCCGGCGCCATGGTCCGGGTGCTGGCTTATGCGGCCAATGAGTATCTCAATATATTACAAAGTGACGGATCCACCGCACGGATGCGGGACCGGATGTTTGATTTCGGGCAGGTGAACGGTATTCTCGGCCTCGACGACATCATGGCGGCAGGCCAAAAGTACGATCACAACCTCGCTCTTGCCGCCGATAAGACCAAGTCATAAAGCTGCATCAGACAGCCTTCAGATTCTAAGGAACGCATTGCCATGGAACTTTCCAAAAAAACCGCTCGCGAACTTTTTGCCGACGTGAAGGCCAATCCGGCCCGCGCCAAGTTCGGCTTTGGCCAGAAGGCGGCCCTGATCAACATTGACGTGCAGAAAGCCTATACCCGCACCGATCTTTACAAAACCGCCTACGAAACCGATCCCAACCAGATCAAGTACATCAATGAAGTGTCGGCCTTGATGCGCGCCCGCGGCTGGCCGGTGATCTGGACCTATGTTGCGTATATGGAATCCGGCGAAGACTGCGGTGTGTGGGGCACGCGCACCAACACGCCCGACAGCTTGCAGAACATCAAGTTCGGTTCGGACCGCGCCAAGATCGACGACCGCTGCGAAGTCGATTACGTGAAGGACGTGGTGTTCTGCAAAAAAATGCCGAGCCCCTTCCACGATACGCACTTGGTCAGTCTGCTGACATTCCACAAGGTCGATACGGTGCTGATCACGGGTGGATCGACATCAGGCTGTGTGCGCGCCTGCGGCGTCGACAGCCTGTCGCATGGATATCGCACCACCGTGATCGAAGAATGCGTGGCCGATAAGCACGAGAGCTACCACTTCGCGAACTTGACGGATTTGGCGTTGAAGTACTGCGACGTTGAATCGGTCGACACTGTGAAAACCTGGCTGAGCAAGAAATAACAATTCCCGTTTTTGAGACGCTGAGGAGACGTTCGTGAAACCCGATCTCGACCTGTACGACTATTGGCCCTACGAGGGACGCCCCAAGATCACCTGGCCCGGCGGCAAGAAGGTGGCGTTCTGGGTGGCCCCCAACATCGAGTTCTACGAACTCAATCCGCCCATCAATCCGAAACGCACGCCGTGGCCGCGCCCGCACCCGGATGTGAACCTTTACTCCAACCGCGACTATGGCAACCGTGTGGGCCACTGGCGCATGATGGAGGTGATGGACAAATATAAAGTGCGCGGGTCCATCTCGCTGTCCGTGGCGCTGATCGAGCATCACCCGGAAATCATCAAAGAGTGCGTGGACCGCAATTGGGAGTTCTTCTCTCATGGCATCTACAACACGCGTTATTCCTACGACATGGATGAAGCGCAAGAACGCGCCATCATGGAAGACAGCATCGAAACCGTGATGAAGGCCACCGGCCAACGCATCTCGGGCTGGCTGGCGCCGGCCTTGACGCACACCGAGCGCACCATGGATTTGCTGGCCGAGTACCAGTTCCTTTACACCTGCGACTTGTTCCAGGACGATCAACCGCAACCGGTGAAAGTGAAAAGCGGGCGTTTGATTTCGATGCCGTATTCCTTGGAGATCAACGACATCATTGTCTACAACAGCTACAACGCCACGCCCCGTAGATATGGGCAAATGATCAAAGACCAATTCGACCTGTTGGCCGAAGAAGGTAAAGACTCTGGGACCGTGATGTGCATTCCGCTGCATGCTTATGCCGTGGGCCATCCGCACCGCTTGGCGGCGTTCGAAGAAGCGCTGGAATACATCACTGCACGCGATGATGTGTGGGTGACTACCGCCCGCGAAATCGCCGAGTACTATTACGACAACTACTTTGATAAGTGCGCGGCCGACATTGCCGCGCGCAAAGGAGTTTAGTCCCATGACCGTCGCAAAAGAGTATTTGGAATATCCGCTGCGCCGTTACGGGATGGATCAAAACTTCTACGAGTGGTCCCTGCTGGTAAACCGCCCCAAGGTGACGTGGCCGAACGGTGCGCGCATCGCCTTGTGGATCACGACGGACCTGGAGCTCTTCCCGCTCGATCAACCGGCGAAACCTTTTAAGGCCCCCGGCGGCATGGTCACTGCCTACCCGGATTTGCGCCACTTCACCACGCGCGATTACGGCAATCGCGTCGGCATTCAACGCATCTGGCGCTTGCTTGATAAGTACAAGTTCAAGTCGTCGGTCGCCATGAACTCGAAGGTGGCCGAGCGCTACCCGTACCTGGTGAAGAAGATCAACCAACGTGGTGATGAAATCATCGCCATGGGCGTGGACCAGGGCAAACTGCACTTTGGCGGCATGGATGACGCCACCGAGATCGCGCAAGTGACCGAAAGCGTGAACACGCTGCGTAAACTCAGCGGCCAACCTGTGCGCGGCTGGATGAGCCCGGCGAAATCCGAAAGCTGGAATACGCTGAAGCACGTGAAGAACGCGGGCATTGATTACGTCTGCGACTGGGTCGCCGACGACATGCCCTTCGAGATCAAAGCGCCGGATAACGCCGGCAAGCTGTGGGCCATGCCCCACACTAGCGAGATCAGTGACCGCAAGATCATCATCGACAACAAACACAGCGAAGATGAGTTTGTGGAGCAGATTCAGGACCAGTTTAACGGCCTGTACAAAGAAACCGAAAAGTACGGCGGGCGCATCATGTCGCTGTCGCTGACACCGTATATTTCGGGCCTGCACTACCGCGTGAAGTATCTGGATCAGGCTTTGGGCTGGCTGGCGTCACAAAAGAATGTGTGGGTGGCCACGGGCTCTGAAATCCTGGATGCCTTCAAGAAGCAATAAGCACATGCCGTGAATTAACCTTGCACTGTCGTCCTCGGGCTTGACCCGAGGACCCAGGGTTAAACACACAGGTAAAGCACTTTACCCTGGCCCCTCGCGTCGAGCGCGAGGGTGACGATAAGTAAAATGAACCGCTGGAGCAGGTCTTCGGCGGTTTTACTTTGCGTGCCACGCTCCTATGCTGCCTCCATGCGCATTTGTTTCTTTGGTGAGTCGTATGTGAACGGTGTAGGCGACCCCACCACCCAAGGCTGGGTGGGGCGGCTGTGCGCTGATGCCATTTCCAAGGGCCATCAGCTGACCGTCTACAACTGCGGTATTCGCGGAGCCACCAGCACGTTGGTGCGTGATACGTGGCAAGCGGAAGCGAGCGCACGCTTCAAGCCCGGTGAAAAGTTCGCCGTGGTGTTCAGCTATGGCACGAATGATTGCTGGCGTGAGAACGGCCAGACACAGGTTTCACTGGAAACCCAAATTGAAAACACCACTGCCGTCTTAAAAGCCGCTTCGGCGCCCTGGCCGACGCTGTTCGTGGGGCCGCCGGGGCTGCCCGGCTATGCCGACAACACAATCCGCGTATCAGACCACGCCGAACGTTGTGTGCAGACGCAAAAAATATGCAGCCACTTGAATGTGCCCTACTTCGACACGCTCAGCGTTTATGACGGTTTCAAGCAGTGGCACACCGAAGCCAAAGCCGGCGACGGCGTACATCCTGGTGCGGGCGGGTATGGCGAGATGGCGGCAGCCCTGGCCCTGTGGGCACCTTGGACGAGTCTCTTCACGGCGCTGTGAGTTTAGGCAGGAGTGTGAGTTTAAGCGGCCTGCGTGCTCGCTCTGCTGACGCCCCTCACCCATGGCTTGCTGGGCCGTCCGCTTCATGTTGAGGTGGTCGACATTCATTGCATGAGGGTTCCGTGGCCACACCGTTGTTAAAGCGCATCAAGATCGCCACCGTCTCGGTGCCGGATCTCGACCAAGCCAAAGATATCTACAAACAGTGGTTGGGCTATAAGGCCGTCGAAGCGGGCAAGATCAGCGCCGAGGTGGCAACACTTTGGGGTGCGCCCGCTATGGCAGGTCGCCGCTTCGCCACGCTGCAACCGGCCAGCAAGACCGATGTGTACATCCGGCTTGTGGAAATTGAGCGCGTCGGCAATTACCGCGCCATGACGACATGGGGCTGGAACTCGGTCGAGATCGTCTGCGAAGATCCCGAAAAACTGCATGCGAAGTTGGGCAAGTCGCCGTTCATGATCGTGGGCAAGCCACGCCGCCTGAAGGGCTACCCCACCATCTGCGCCACGCAGGTGCGCGGGCCCGGCAATGAAATCCTTTATCTCACCGCTGACCTTGGAAATCCCGGCACGGGATTACTGCCCAAACCCGGCGCAACCGTTGGCCGCCCGTTCATCATGGTGCTGGCGACAGGCGATGCGGAAGGTACGCGCAACTGGTACTGCGACACCTTCAAAATGAAGCGCAACCCGATCAATGGAAATCCGGTTGATATTATTCAAGACGCGCAAGCGCTACCGCCCACTCACGAGTTTCCGCTGACGATTGCTAGTTTGGCCGATCACGGCAACCTGATTGAGATCGACGGCTATCCGGCCTTGACGGGCCCGCGCATGCGCAATCATGGTCAGTTGCCGCCGGGCGTGGCCATGACCAGCTTTGGCGTCAAATCGCTGGATGCGTTCAAGCTGCAATGGCTGAGCACGCCCGTTACACTGAAAAGCGCAGGCTACGAAGGCAAGCGCGCGGCGTGCGCTGTGGGCCCTGCGGGTGAAATCATCGAACTGATTGAGGAGTAAGACACTCATGATGGATCGCAAAACATTCCTGGCGGTATCGGCAGCCACCGCGGCGGCGGCGGTTACGTCGTCGGCCTTTGCGCAGCAAGGCAAGACGCCAAACAAAAATGATGGCCCGCTGATCAAGCGGATTCGTATCGCCACCATCAATACGCCCGACCGCGATGCCACGTTGGACTGGTACGCCAAGTGGTTCGATTACTACACGCACGAAAACAGTTTCGTAGAGCAGGCGCTCGCCTATAGCTGGGGAGCACCCGGCATGACCGGCAAGCCCTATTCGCTGATTTCATCGCAAGGCAGCCCAGACGTTTTTATTCGCATCGTGCAGGGCGACAAAACCGCACCGTTTAACCCGCGCACCACCTACGGCTGGGGATCGCTGGAGTTCATCGTTGATGATCTGGATGCCCAGTTCAAGAAAATGAAAGCCGGCGGCGTTGATATTTTCCGCGAGCCTGCCTCGCTGGGCGGCATTTTTGCCTCGATCCACGCCATGCAGTTGATGGGCCCCATGAGCATCACGCACAACCTCACCGTCGAAAAGGGTGACCGTGCGAAGTCCAATTTGCCGGTGGCGAAGTCGCAAGTGGACCGCATGTTCCTGGTGGGCGCCAACGGGCCCGATCTCAATGCTTTGCGCGACTTCTATGTGAACACATTTAACATGAGCAAAGGGCCCGACTACGACTACCCGATCCCGGTACTGGCCGACGCCATGAAGCTGCCGAAGGATCATTTGTTCAAGCTCACGCTGGTCCGCAGCGCCGAGAAAGGCAACACGCTGGAGCTGCATGATCTGCCCAAGCCAGGTGGGCCGCGCCCCACCATCATGGGGCAATTGCCGCCGGGCGTGGGCATGGTGAGCTTCGGCGTGAAGGACATCAACGCCATTGCCGGGCACTTTATCAATCCGCCGGAAGTACAAAAAAGTGTCGCCTATAGCGGCAAACCCAGCGTCACACTTAAAGGTGCGGCGGGTGAATTGATCGAGTTGATCGAAGAGGCCTGAAACTCAAGGGGCGAAATATGAAAAAGCTGCTGTGCTGTTCCATTTTGCTGGCCACGACAACGATGACGGGGACCGCCATGGCCGACCAACTAGAAGTGAAGCGCTGGAATCCTAAGGGACTTAGCCAACCGCAAGGCTACTCGCAAGTCGTTACCATAAAGGGCGACCGCAAGGAAATCAGGCTCGGCGGTAAGGCCGGCCTGGATGCCAACAACAAAATCCCTGAAAGCCTGGCCGACCAGGTGAAGCTGACGTTCGACAACATCACGCTGGCCTTGAAAGATGCGGGCGCTGAACCAAAGGATGTGGTGGAAATTCAGGTGTTCATTGTCGACCTTGATAAGGTCGACCCCAAACCTGTGTACGATGCCATCACCAATTACTTCCCGGCCGGTCACAAGCCCGTGTCGATGGTGATCGGGGTGTCGGCGCTGGCTATTCCGGCATTGAAATTCGAAATCAATGTCGTCGCTGTGGTTGCTGAATCAAAATAGGCTTATTTAAATTATTCTGTACCGAAAGGACTCGTTATGACCCTTCCGCTTCATCGCCGCCTTGTTTTAAGCCTGACGATCGCCTCCTCTCTGGCGCTTGGTAGCTTTGCCTTTGCGCAAACCGCGCCTGCGCCTGCTGCGGCGCCGGCTGTTGCTCCGGCGGTAACGCCGACACCGCTGATCACGCGCATTAAAATGGCGACGATTGGCGCACCGAACGTGGCTGAGATCGAAAAGCTCTACACCGAGTGGCTGGGCTACAAAGTCGTCGAGAAAGGCAAAGTGTCGGAAGCCATGGCAAAAAGCTGGGGCGCACCGAAAAGCGCGGGTCGCCCGTTTGTTCTGATGCACTCGGAAGGCACACAGGATGTGTTCATCCGCGCCGTCGAGATTGATCCGGTACCAGGCTACAAGGCCATGACGACACTGGGCTGGAACTCGATTGAAATTCTGGTGCAGGACCCGGACAAGGTTTTTGAAAAGCTGTCGAAGTCGCCGTTCAAACACGTCGGCGGTCCGAAGAATTTAAGCCCACCGTTCAACACCATCCGCGCGACACAATTCAAAGGCCCGGCCGAGGAAATTCTGTACCTCACGGCTGAGCAGGGTGATTTCGCGAAATCACCGCTGCCGCCAGCGGCCTCGTTCGTGGATCGCCCGTTCATCATGGTGCTAGCCGCACCCGATGCCGACGAAACCATGAAATTCTACATGGAGAATTTCCTGATGCGCGGCGCACCGGCCCGCCCCGGCACCATCGACATTATTGCCAAGGCGCAAGGCCTGCCGCCCGACACCAACATTCCGCTGGGCCTCGCGCGCGCAGCCGAGAAGGGCAACAACATCGAAGTGGACGGCTACCCTGCCCCGGCCAAAGCGCGGCCCAAGAACGATGGCCAGCTGCCGCCGGGTGTGGCCATGACCAGCTTTAACGTGAATTCGCTGGATGGTTTGAAAGTGAAGTTCATTCAGCCGCCCGCGAAACTGTACGGCCCGAAGCGCGCGGCCACCTTCATTGGCCCAGCCGGCGAGCTGACGGAACTGATCGAAGAACCGCGGCCGTAAACGCTGCCGCTTCAATACAAAAAAGGCCGCCGTGGTTTTCCACAGCGGCCTTTTTAATGAGAGAGCGCTTTATTCCGCCGGCTGCGCCTGCGCGCGGTAGCCTGAACCAATCTCGCCGCGCTTTAAGCCTACAAAGCCGCCAACGCCCATGAGGATCCAGCCGGTCATGGAGCTAAAACCGCCCATGGGGGCCAAGTTGCCCGGGCCATTGAACGACAGAGAATAGAGGCTGCCTGAAAATAGAATGATGCCAACGCCCATCAACATCGCTGACGCGATGAGGATTTTCCGCGAGAGCCCGTCAACAAAGCGGTCGGTGATCACGGCCAGCAACATAATCGCCAGGGTGTGGTTCATCTGAAAGTCGGTGGCTTGCACAAACCACGCCACACCTTGCGCACCGGTGGGCGCAACTTTTTCCAAACCGTGCGCGGCGAACGCCGACAACGCCACCGCCGAGACCCCGGCAATGGCCGCGTACACCAACATCAGAACCGTTGACCGTTGCAACCCCATGAACGCCTCCTCCCCCAAATACGATTGATCGTAGATTGTGGGAGTCTACCGCGATTCCAGGTCCAAGGCTTGTTCGAGTTTTTTAAAACCCTCTAAGAAGCGCCGCTCGGCTTCGATGACGGGTAGAGGCGTTAACTTCGCCGTCTTTAAGGGCACCTCTTTGAAGCGCAGGACCGTACGACATTCTTTCTCGGTGAATCCGGCCAACTGCACGGCCTCGGTAGCCGCCGCGATATGATCAGCCTTTTTAATCAGCTTTTTATCGGCGGGCGACAGCACGGGCGGCAGACCAAAACGAACAAAAATGGCCCGCGTTAACCGACTTTCGACCTCCTTAAAGACATCACCCACTACAGCTTTTAAGGGTGTTATCAAATCGTGGGTCACATATTCCGAGGCGTCATGCAACTTGGCGGCCATAAGCAGCTTGGCCGATGCGCGCGGTTTAAGGCTGCGGACGATCTCGACCACGAAATCGCTGTGCTGGGCCACGCTCCAGGCATGGGGGCCCTTGGTCTGGCCGTTCCAGCGGGTGTTCCGGGCAAGCCCAAGGGCAATGTCCTCGATCTCGATATCCAGGGGTGACGGCTCGATCAGGTTCAACCGCCGTCCTGAAAGCATGCGTTGCCAGGTGCGCGGGGCCGCGGCAGCCAGACGGGCGGCAGCGGTGGAATGGGGGGCAGAATGGGCAGGCGGCATAAAAACGTCGAATCGCTCGGGTGAAGGGGGCCTAAAGGTCGTTCACAAAGTTGAATTTTTCAGGAAAAAGAATACCTTATGGGCTCTTGGGGAGTCCCTGGGGGGTCCTGACCCGCAAAGCTTATCAGCGCGGACCACTTCGCGCGACAGAAGGTTGCTGTAAAGAATCGTAGCGATGGCGCTGGTTACGACCGATTATCTGAAGCCGATCTCGTTCCTGGTGGTTGAGGACAAGCCATACATGCGCCGCCTGATCAAAGGCGTGCTGGAAACGCTCGGCGCAAAAATGATCGACGAGACCGACAACGGCAGAGACGCGCTGAACTATGTGCGTAGCGCGGCACCCGACGTGGTGCTGACGGAATTCTGGCTGAACCCGTTGAACGGCCTAGAGTTCTTGCGTGCCGTGCGGAACGACAAAGGGCCTATCCGCTTCACGCCCATCATTATGATCACCGGCGAAACGCGACGCGAGAAAGTGATCGGCGCACGCAACTTCGGTGTGACGGAATACATCGCCAAGCCCATTACCGCCAAAGGCGTTTTGCTGCGAATCCGCGAAGTCATTGAACGGCCGCGCCCCTTCGTAGATTCGAAAGCCTACTTCGGGCCCGACCGCCGCCGCCGCGTTGAGGTGATGGCCGAGGGTCAGGACCGCCGCGGGGATATCGCACGCCCCCGGCCTGTGGGACCAGAAGGCAACGAAGGACTCACGCAGGAGCAAATCGACCGGTTGGTGGCGGGCGAAGAAATCAAGGATTTCGGCATCCGCTAAACCGACCGCCGCCCCCTGCCGCATCATTCAATTTTTGGATCTGACCCACACGCCATGACCGTGAATACCATCGTTATCGTCGGAGCCGGGGAAGCCGGCGGACAAACCGCTATTTCATTGCGCCAGCAAGGCTTCCAGGGCCGCGTCATCGTCATCGGCGATGAGGCCTACGTGCCATATGAACGCCCGCCGTTGTCCAAGGCCTTCTTGGCGCGCGAGACGGAAATGGAGCGCATGTATATGCGCGGCGCGGATTTCTATCCGGAGAACAACATCGAATTGCGTTTATCAACACGCGTCGACAGCATTGACCGCGCGGACAAATCCGTCACGCTAGAGGGCGGTGAAAAAATTGCCTACGACAAACTGATGATCGCAACCGGCGGCCGTGTGCGCAAAATGACCTGCCCCGGCGCAGACCTGACCGGCGTGCATTACTTGCGCAACATCGACGATGTGATGGGCTTTCGCGACGAAGTCCAAGCCGGCAAGAATATCGCCATTGTCGGTGGCGGCTATATCGGCCTTGAAGTGGCCGCCGTGGCCACAAAGCGCGGCTGCAACGTCACCGTGATTGAAGCCACCGAGCGTGTGTTGAGCCGGGTGACCTCGCCCGAGATGTCGGCGTTCTACACCGATGTGCACACACGCGCAGGTGTAAACATCATCACATCGGCCACCGTTACATCCTTCACCGGCACGACTCGTGTTGAAGGTGTGGTGTGCAGCACCGGAAAAACCATTCCCGCCGATCTGGTGATCGTGGGCATCGGCATTATTCCCAACGTTGAGATGGCGCAAGCCATTGGGCTTCAGACCGACAACGGCATTGTCGTTAATGAATTTGCCCAAACCAACGACGAGCACATTTATTCAGCCGGCGATTGCACCAACCACCCTAATGATTTGCTGGGCCGACGGTTGCGGCTCGAGTCCGTGCCGAACGCGCTCAGTCAGGGCAAGGCCGCTGCCTTACACATGCTGGGCAAACCTGAGAAATATGCCGAAGTTCCGTGGTTCTGGTCGGACCAGTACGATTTGAAACTGCAAATGGTCGGCATCAACGATCCCGGCGATCAGGTTGTGATTCGCGGCAGCATGGCGGACCGCAAATTCTCGGCCTGTTATCTGCGGGACGGCGTGCTGGTGGCGATCAACGCCGTCAACATGAGCAAAGACTTTTTACAGTCAAAGAAGCTGATTGCCGCCAAGGCCAAGATCGACCTGGCTAAGTTGGCAGACGCATCGATAGCTCTGAAAGATTTGGCAGCTTAAGTGTCGAGCCTTTTTGACCTGCTGCGCTCGCGCTTCCCGGCTGATTTGACAGCGCCATTTCTGATCCTGCGTGATGGCAGGACCTTAAGCTACGGTGATATTGATGCGCTCTTAGCGCGGTTTGCCAACGTGCTGGCCGCATCGGGCGCGCAACCCGGCGACCGGGTCGCCGTGCAGGTTGAGAAAAGTGCTGAAGCCGTCGCACTTTATCTGGCCTGCTTGCGCGGCGGGTTTGTGTACCTGCCGCTGAATTCAGCCTACCGCGACGACGAGCTGGAATATTTCTTCACTGATGCCGAAGCGCGCGTTGCCGTGGGCGACCCGACCTCAACGCAGTGCGCCGACGTTGCGGCAAAATGCAAGATCGCATCCTACTTTACACTTGGCATCCATGGCGACGGCACCCTGATGGAGGCCGCCCACAAAGCCAGTACGACGCATCAGCCGGTGGTGCGCGAAACGGATGACCTGGCGGCAATTTTGTATTCATCGGGGACCACCGGCAAACCCAAAGGCGTGATGCTGAGCAACGGCAACCTTGCCGCCAATGCGCTGACGCTGCACAAGCTGTGGGAGTTCAAATCCACCGACGTGCTGCTGCATGCCCTGCCGATTTTCCACACGCATGGGTTATTCGTCGCGCTGAACACGACGATCTTGAACGGCACACCGATTTTGTTTCACACCAAATTCAATGCCGACGACGCAATTGCCGACCTGCCGCGCGCTACCGTGATGATGGGCGTGCCGACATTTTATGTGCGGCTGCTGAACAGCGCAAAGCTGACCAAAGACCTGTGCAAAAATATGCGCCTGTTCATTTCCGGCTCAGCACCGCTGCTGGAAGAAACATTTCGCAGCTTTGAAGAGCGCACAGGCCATGCGATCCTTGAGCGTTACGGCATGACGGAAGCAGGCATGATTACCAGTGCGCTGCCCCAGCGCCCGCGCCGCGCCAATACGGTGGGCTGGCCGCTGCCCGATGTGACGTTACGCATTGTGAACGAGCACGGGGCCGATATCAGCGGTGATGAAACGGGTGAGATTCACATCAAGGGGCCCAATGTCTTCAAAGGCTATTGGCGCAAGCCTGAAAAGACGGCGGAAGATTTCATCAACGGATTTTTCAAGACCGGCGACCTCGCATGCTTTGAACCGGACGGCATGATCTCGATTGTGGGTCGCGCCAAGGACATGATGATCTCGGGCGGGTTCAACGTGTACCCCAAGGAAATTGAAACCATCATCGACGGTTTACCGGGTGTGGACGAGTCCGCCGTCGTGGGCATGCCCCACCCCGACTTTGGTGAAGCGGGGCTTGCCATCATCACGATGAAAGCCGGCGCAGCCGCCTTGAGCAGTGACGCGGTCACAACCGCCCTGAAAGAGGCGCTGGCGAACTACAAAATTCCAAAGCTGGTGGTATTTGCCGACACCTTGCCGCGCAACGCCATGGGCAAGGTGCAAAAGAAGGAATTACGGCAGACGTACGCGACGCTGTGGGAACGCCACATTAAGACGCATTAGATCAGTGACGGCTTAACCCAACGCCCGTGCAGCACGGCGTACGAAAGATTCCTGATCGCGGCCCAAGGCCCCCGCCAGGACAGCGATGTAAGCCGCCAGAACCAAAATATTAATCGGATCGCGCACCGCGATAAGGTTCAGCACGCCGCCAACGCCCAACGCTAAGGCATTGGCGATGTGGCACAGCACCCAGGGCTTACGCAATGCAACCGGGGTAGCGGTCGCCACGACGTTCAGGAAAATAAGAAACACAACACACAGATCGGTGCTGAGGTACCAGATCGCACGGCCCGACAACTCGGTAAACATCACAGGCGCGATGGCTAGGTGAAACAGCATCAAACTGCCAAGTGTCACAAGGCCTGCGCCATGAATATGCGTCGCCGAAATGAGACTAAAGACCACCGTCATGATGCGACAACTCCCAAGGCCCTTACCATGACCGGGGGAACCGCAGTTCTCAAGTATTAGATGCGGGGAGTGTTCAATTCCGGGAAGTAGCGGGCCAATATACGCTCGGAATGCTCGACCAAGTTGCGGTGCTTCAGCGTCGCCGCTTTCAACGGGAAGTCCCACGGTGTGTGCAATATGCATGCAATTTGCGAAAACAACACCGCATCAAACACGGTCGGCTGATCGCCAAAGCCGTAAGGGCGCATGCCAAGCCAATGACTGAGCGCTTGCACATCGGCAATGCCGAGCCGCCAGATATCTTCCGTGCTATGACGCCCGAGGCCGTGGTTCCATAACGCCTTCTTCACAGAGCGCTTCAAAATACGCGGCACAATGAAGCCCAGCAGACCCTTTAAGCCGATAACCTGCTGAACATAGCCCAGCGTTTCGGCCGGCTTGGCCGGATCGGTCCACCGCGCAAACACCATCGCCCAGTACAGGTGCTCTTCCATCAGCCGCTGAAAGGCCAGCGACTGCGCGCGCTGTTCAAGCGTCAGTTTACCGTCAACAGGGTGACCGTATTTTTGTTCGAGATGCAAGATAACGAGCCCGGAGTCACAGATTGTCTGGCCATCAATCGTAATGTACGGCGCCTTGCCGGTGGCTGACTTCGGCGGACCGTTGATTTGCGAGACTTCATACGGCAGCCCAGCCATACGCAGGTAGGTTTCAAGCTTAACGCAGAACGGGCTCGCATTCGGCAAGCCGTAGAGCGGAAGGAATTGGTGCAGCGTGATGGTCATCTCAAACCCCGTTCCATTTACCCCAATCGAGGATAGCGGTTCTTACATAAATCCGCCGACTTGGCGCTGCCACATCTGGGCATAAACGCCGCGTTTGGCCAACAGATCCGCATGCGCGCCTTGCTCGATGATGCGGCCATCTTGCAGCACGACGATGCGGTCCATCCCCATCAGCGTGGACAGCCGATGCGCAATGGCAATCACCGTGCGGCCCTTCATCAGGTTCAAAAGCGCATCCTGAATCAGATGTTCAGCCTCGCTGTCCAGCGATGATGTGGCCTCGTCCAGAATCAAAATCGGCGCGCCCTTCAGAAACGCGCGCGCGATGGCCACACGCTGCTTCTCGCCACCCGACAGCTTCATGCCGCGCTCGCCGACAATGGCATCGTAGGCCTTGGCGCGACCTTCAATAAATTCGTGACAGTGCGCCAGTTTTGCCGCCGCAATCATTTCAGCATCAGTTGCACTGGGTTTGCCGTAAATAATGTTCTCACGCACGCTGCGGTGAAAAAGCCCGGGGTTCTGCGGCACTTCGGCCATGGCGTGATGCAGCGATTCCCATGTCACATCAGCGATGTCATGGCCATCGATGGCAATCTGGCCCGATTGAATCGGGAAGTGGCGGCGGATCAGTTTCACAAACGTGCTCTTGCCCGCCCCCGACGCCCCCACCAACCCGACTTTTTCTCCTGCGGCGATGTAAAGGTTCAAGTTCTCGAAGACGGGCGTTCCGTCGGGGTAGTTGAAGCACACATCTTTCAACGTGATAGCCCCACCCGTAACAGCAAGCGGGCGCGCATTAGGTTTGTCGGTGATTTCATGCTCGGCCAAAATAGTCTCAAGCGCGCTTGATAAATTGCCGTAGGTTTCAAACACCGCGAACAAACTGTCGCCCAGCGTATTCACATGAGATGAAACCAGGAACGACAGCGAGATCAAGGTTGTGAAGACGGCCAGATTGACGGCGCCTGTCGCCGTATCCTGAAGCGCCAGCCACAGGAACCAGCCCAAAAAACAAACGCCCATGACGTGAAGGGCAACGCGCATGATCGTAGCCACGATTCTGAGTTTGACGTGCGTGGACGCCTCATCCTCGCTGAACGGCAGCAAGGTATCGCGTTCGTGCGTGTTGCGCGCAAAACTTAAGATGGAATCCCAGTTCGTAACGGTATCAACAATACGCGCGGATTGTTTTGCTGCCGATTCAGAGGCGAGTTTCGCGTAGCGCCTTAAGATTTGCGCGAGCCACCCGGATACGACCGCGAACAGCGCCAGAAAAGCTGCGAAGAAGGGCAGCATGTCAGGCACATTGATGGCCATCATGTAGCCCGTAAGGGCCAATAGAACGGCAAACCGCGGAACGTTCGAGACAATATAATCGATCAGCGTGGTGCACGAGCCCGCGGCCAATCGGATTTTATGGGCCAGAATGCCTGATGAATTATCGAGAAAATAGCGCGGCGCGTGATGCAGCAGGTAGGCGAAGATTTCATCGTGAATGCGCACGCGCATGGTCATGAAGGTGTACGACGAGAACACACCGTAGCTGCGCGACAACAGCGTCCCCAGCAGCCACATGCTGACGAGGGTCAGAAACCAAGCCGTTGTGGGGCTGTGGGTTGAAACGGCCGCGACCAAATGCCCCAAGGCAAAGGTTTGGTAAGTTTCCAATGACGTGCCGACAAACACGATCATGGCCATACCCATAAGGTGCCAGCGAAAATTGCCTTTGGTGTAATGCCAGATAAACGCCGCAGGCGCACGCGGCACAGCAACATCTGAAATCGCTGCGATACTCAAAGCGCTTTGGCCCGCTCGCGCAAAACAAATTTCTGAATCTTGCCGGTGGAGGTTTTCGGCAATTCACTGAACACCACAGTCTTGGGGGCCTTGAAATGCGCAAGGTTGGCGCGGCAGAACGCGATGATCTCGGTTTCGGTGGTGGATTGACCATTCTTCAGCGTCACGAAGGCGCACGGCGTTTCGCCCCAATGCGCATCAGGCCGCGCCACCACCGCCGCCTCCAGCACCGCGGGGTGCTGGTACAGCACGCTTTCCACTTCGATGGTGGAAATGTTCTCACCGCCCGAGATGATGATGTCTTTTGAGCGGTCCCGCAGTTCGATGTAGCCATCCGGGTGCATGACACCCAGATCGCCCGAGTGGAACCAGCCGCCACGCAAGGCCTCTTCCGTGGCTTTGGGATTTTTCAAATACCCCTTCATCACCACGTTACCGCGGAACATCACCTCGCCCATGGTCTGGCCATCGGCGGGCGTGGGCTCCATGGTTTCGGGGTTCATCACCGTGAGGCCGGCCAGCACATGATACGGCACCCCCTGACGCGCCTTCAGGGCCGCGCGGTCCGATAACGATTTGCCGTTCCAATCTTTATGCCAGGCACAGATAGTGGCCGGACCGTAAGTTTCCGTCAGCCCATAAGCATGCGTGACATCAAAGCCCATGTTCTCCATGGCCGAGATCACGGCTGCCGGTGGCGCTGCGCCAGCCGTCATAACGCGAACGCCTTTTTGCAGGCCCAGCTTCAAATCGTCAGGGGCATTCACCAGCATGTTCAGCACCGTGGGCGCACCGTTGAAGTGCGAGACACCACGATTGATAATGGCCGTAAGAATCAAAGCCGGGTCGACTTTACGCAAACAGACGTGCGTGCCCGCCATGGCGGTGATGGTCCACGGGAAGCACCAGCCGTTGCAGTGAAACATCGGCAGCGTCCACAGGTACACTGGATGCATGGGCATTTCCCACGCCAGCGCATTGCCCAGCGCGTTCAACGCCGCGCCGCGATGATGATACACAACACCTTTGGGATTGCCCGTGGTGCCCGAGGTATAGTTCAGCGCAATCGCATCCCACTCGTCGGCGGGCATAATACCGGTATAGGCCGGATCGCCGTGCGCAATGAAGCTCTCGTAATCCACATCAGTGAGGCGCGGCGCGGGCGGACCCAGATGATCGACGATATCAATCACCAACGGTTTGGCTTCGCACATCCGCAGTGCTTCGCCCGCCACCTTGGCCAGTTCCGTGTCGACGATCAGAACTTTGGCTTCGCCGTGATCGAGAATGAAGGCGATGGCTTTTGCATCAAGCCGCGTGTTGATGGCATTCAACACGGCACCGGTCATCGCCACGCCGAAATGCG
>JAEUKL010000119.1 GCA_016793005.1 Rhodospirillaceae bacterium
AAGCGATTGCAACACAGCCGTTCTCCTAAATCCGACCCCGATACTCCCATTCTACGGGCCGGCGTGGACGTTGGATCACCTGTCAGGACGGGGCCGGATGCGCGCCCCATTTCTTTAATTATCCCTTTGGCAGGTAAGTGAACTAACCACTTGGTTCTGCCGTAAAAGAGTTGATGAAGGTCGTTGCTTTTCCGCATATTGGAACGGGGTTTAAGCCTTGGGTTATGGGCGGATGCAGCCTAGCACACTTTAGCGGCGCAGCGGCGAGCTAAGCGATTTTGCGTTCATTGGGGACGACAGAAACCCTTCCGCTGAAAAGGGTTCTCTGGAAACAACTGGAAAGTTCACATTTCGATGTCGAGTGAGAAACGATTGAAGATTGCCGTCGTCGGCACTGGCGTATCGGGGCTGTCTGCGGCGTGGCTGCTGAATCAAAATCACAACGTCACGCTTTATGAAAAAGAGGCGTGGATCGGCGGCCACTGCAACACGGTCGACGTGACCCTTGATGATCATGGGGCGCCGCGCACGATCCCGGTCGACACAGGCTTTATCGTTTACAACGAAACCACGTACCCCAACCTGACAGCATTGTTCGACACGTTGGGCGTCAAAACCGAATATAGCGACATGTCGTTCTCGGCCTCGCTTAACAACGGCGGCTTTGAGTACTCCGGCAACACGCTCTGGACCATGCTGGCCCAGAAACGCAATCTGGTGCGCCCGCGCTTCTGGAACATGGTGTGGGACATCATGCGGTTTTACCGCGAGTGCGTGGCTGATGCGGCGCGCCCCGAGAATGCCAACCTGACGCTGGGCGAGTACCTGCTCCGCGACGGCTACAGCGAGGCCTTCCTGCGCGATCACTTGTTGCCGATGGGCAGCGCCATCTGGTCGGCGTCCTTGAAAGATATGCGCGCTTATCCGCTGACGTCTTTTGTGCGCTTCTTCAAAAACCACGGCCTTCTGGAATTGCAGGACAGCAAACGCCCAAAGTGGCGCACCGTTACTGGCGGCAGCCGCGAATACGTCAAAAAAATCGTCGCCGCGCTTGGCAATGAATCACATGGCAACAAAGTGCGTACCAGTTGCGCCGTCACCAGCATCACGCGCAACCCCACAGGCGTTGTGGTGACGGCCGCAGACGGCACCAGCGAAACCTATGATCACGTTGTGATGGCCTCGCACTCCGACCAATCCTTGCGGCTGCTGCAAGATAGCTCTGCGCAGGAGCAAAAACTGCTGGGCGCAATCCGCTACGAGCGCAATCTCGCGATCCTGCACACCGATGCCTCGGTGATGCCAAAACGCAAACGCGCCTGGGCCAGTTGGAACTACCTGTCGGAATCAGGCGATTGCGACACGCGCCTGGTATGCCTGACCTACTGGATGAATATGCTGCAGAACATTGATCGCCGCTTCCCGATCTTTGTCACGCTGAACCCGCACCGCGAGCCCAAAGCCAGCAAGGTCTTGGCACGGTTTGAATACGACCACCCCATCTTCGATAAAGCGGCCCTTGAGGCGCAGAAACAAATCTGGTCGATCCAGGGCACGAACCGCACCTGGTTCTGCGGCGCATACTTTGGTCACGGCTTCCATGAAGACGGCTTGCAAGCAGGTTTGGCGGTCGCTGAAGCCTTGGGCGGCGCACGACGCCCGTGGACTGTTGCGGACGAGTCCGGGCGCATCTACCTGCCCGCGGCCTCTTTGTCCGACGCCGCGGCCTAAACATCGTGAGCGTCTTCGCGTCATCCTTCTACACCGGCACGGTGATGCACCGCCGCACGCGGCCGCGCAAACACAAGCTGTCGTATAATGTGTTCTCGATGCTGATCGACCTGGATGAACTTGAAGCGCTGAACCAAGACGTCACAGGTTTTGGCTTTAATCGGTTCAGCCTATTCAGCTTCTATAATCGCGATCATGGCCCCGGCCTGGATGCGCCCCTTAAGCCATGGATCGACAGCGAACTGAAGAAAGCCGGCATCGACACGCAAGGCGGGCCAGTTCGGTTGTTATGTTATCCGCGCGTGCTGGGCTACACGTTCAATCCGTTAAGCGTCTATTTCTGTTATCATCGCGACGGGCGTTTGGCGGCGATTCTGCATCAGGTCACCAACACCTTTCATCAACGCCACTCGTATTTGTTTCCGGTTGATGACGCAGATAACCTGGACCATCAGGCGTGCGTGAAGGAAATGTATGTGTCGCCCTTCATCGGCATGGGCATGACCTACAACTTCAAGATCAAGCCGCCGGCGGACGAGATCGCCATCGCCATTCAGGAAAATGATGTCGAAGGGCCGTTGCTGTATGCGTCTTTTGCCGGACACAAACAGCCCTTCTCAAGCTCTGGGCTTTTAAATCTTTTTCTCACATATCCGTTGATGACGCTGAAGGTCATTGGCGGAATTCATTGGGAAGCTTTATTATTGTGGATCAAAGGGGT